>NZ_JBVIKC010000013.1:0-49902 GCF_055581065.1 Streptomyces sp. NPDC031479 | reverse complement strand
GTACCCCCCCCCCCCCCCCCCCCCCCCCCCCCCCCCCCCCCCCCCCCCCCCCCCCCTCTTCCCCCCCCCCCCCCCCCCCCCCCCCCCCCACGCGCGCGTCCGGTCCGGTCCGGTCCGGTCCCGTCGCGTCGCGTCGCGTCGCGTCCCGTCTCGTCCGGTCCCGTCCCGGTCAGCCGGCCGGGACCGTCACCGTCGGGGTGTTCCACCCGGAGACCCGCAGCCGCGGCGCGGCTCCGCGCAGGTCGCCCGTCCGGTAGGTGGCCGCCAGCGTCGCCGACTCACCCGGCCACAGGCTGATCTGGTTGTCGCTCCACCGCACGGGCAGGACGGGCGCGCCCCCGGCGCCCACCAGATGGACGTCGGTGAGCAGGGCCGGAGTGTTCCCCGTGCCCGCGTGGCGCACGGTCACCGTCGTCGTGGACGTCCCGGACCCGTCGTCCCGCGTCGTCGAGGCCGTCGAGGAGACGGCCGTCCGCGCCATGGTGTTCAGCCCCGTCAGATCGGCGTAGGAGGTGGTGGGCGTGTGGTACCAGTCGGTTTCCGCGTAGTCGAGCACGTCCGCCTCGGTGGACAGCCAGTAGACGTTGCGGCTCACCTCCCGTCCGGCGCGGTCGGTGAGCAGCAGCCGTGCCAGGTAGGTGGTGGACAGGCCCGGGACCGAGGCGGGGACGGTGAGCGCGGTCGTGCTCGCGCCGTCGCCCGCGACGTCGAGCCCGGTCACCGTCCGGTCGTACGCCGGCCTGCCGTCCGTGCCGAACAGCGTGACCCGCGCCGTCAGCCCGGAGGCCCCGGACGTCCGGTTGTTGACGACGGTCACCGCGCGGTCGTCGTAGCCGTACTGGACGTGCAGGGGCTCGTTCGCCTTCTTCGCCCCGAAGTAGGCGCCGCCCTGGTCGAGGTAGCGGTCCACCAACTGCCAGTGCAGCGAGGTCCAGCCGCTGTTGAACATCCAGTAGACCACGCCGGTGGACGGCCCGGAGGCGTCCTTGGCGTTGCGGGCGTACGCCTCGAACTGCGCGCGCACGTTCTCGTACTGCGCCAGCTGCGCCTTGCGCACGTAGTCCTCCAGCCCGGTGGGGGGACCGTAGCGGTTCGACAGCGCGTCGTCGTACAGCCCGAGCGTCGAGAAGGTCGCCGAGGGGGAGCGGTGGTACTGGGCGGCGGACGGATCCTTCCAGAGGGTTTCCAGCTCGGCGGGCGACATCATGCGGCGCAGCGTGTCGAGGGTCGGGACGTCCGGGCCGGCGCTGGTCTCGGAGTTGAAGCCGGCGGCCCCGCCCTGCCGCTTGTCGTACCAGTACGAGGGCGGGACCCAGTCGTACGGGCCGGTCATCTTCATCCCGGAGTTCCCGCTGATCGGCGAGGAGGCGTCGGAGGCCGCGGGAATCACCGGGGCCGTCCAGTCGGCAGCCTTCAGGGCGTCGAGGTACCCCTGTTCGATGGTCCGGTTCGGCGCGAAGTCGCTGCCGATCAGGAAGGAGGCGACGCTGGGGTGGTGGCGCAGCCGGGCCGCTTCGGCGGCCATGGAGGCCTTGGCCACCGGGTAGTCGGCGGCCTCCCACCGCTCGCCGGCCTCGGTGCCGTTGACCTCCCCCTCCCACTTGCCGCAGCACTCCCAGCCGGGAAGCGTCAGGATCCCGTACCGGTCGGCGAGGTCGAAGAACTCGTCGGGTTCGAGGTGCCCTTCCAGCCGGAGGGTGTTCAGACCGAGGTCGAGGGCGTACCGCAGCCGGTCCTCGACGTATACCGGGTCCCAGCGCAGGAACTCGTCGGGGGACCAGCCGCCCCCCTTGATCAGCAGCGGGCGGCCGTTGACCTCGTACTGCCGGGCGCCGTCGGCGTTCAGCGGGGCCCGCACCTCACGGATCCCGAAGGACTGGTGCGCGGTGTCGGAGGGTGTGCCGTCCACGGTCGCGGTCAGGTCGAGTGCGTACATCGGCTGCCCGCCCATCGAGGCGGGCCACCACACGCGGGGCGCGCGCAGCCGGAGCGCGGGGTGGTCGGCGGGGGAGAAGACCACCGTCCTGGTCTCGTGGGGCGCGAGGGTGACGCTGCGGCTGACGGCGGCCGGACCGGCGGTACCGGACACCGTGGTGGTGACGGTGGCAGGAGAGTCGTTGCGCACCCGGGCCTTGACGGTGAGGTCGGCGGAGGACATCGACGGCAGGGCCAGGGAGGTCACCACGTGCGCGTCGCCCAGGGCGACCGGCCCGCCGCGGCGGACCGACACGTCCCGGACCAGGCCCATGTTCCCGTCGGGCGGCGGTTGCAGCCAGTCGAGCCAGCCCATCGTGAGCCGTTTGCGCGGATCGTTGGGCCGGACCCGGAAGGCGACGGTGTTGGTGCCCGCCGTGATCAGGTCGGTGACGTCGAGTTCGTGCCGGGTGTACGCGCCCGCGACCGTGGCCGCCGGGGAGACGAGGCGGCCGTTGACGAAGACGTCGGCGGCGGAGACGACCCCGCTGAAGTCCAGGTACGTACGCAGGGCCGGGTCGGTGACGACGAAGTCGGACCGGTACCACCAGGGCACGGTGAAGTCCGCGGCCCGGACCTCTTTGAGACGGGTGGAGTAGAAGGGGTCGGGGTGGACACCGGCCGCGAGCAGGGCCGCGAGGACGGTGGAGCGGGAGCCGGCCGGATACCAGCCGGCCGTCGGATAGCCCGGCCCGGAGACGGCGGACCCCGGGTCCGCGACCTTGGCGGTCGACTGGATCGCGTACCCGGACAGGACGGTCCGGTGGCCCGGTACCGAGCCCACCCGGGTCGCCGCGGGCCCGGGGGCCGGCTGCGGAGCGGGCGGCACGCGGGACGTGCCGGCGGTGAGGGTCAGGAACAGGGCGGTGACGGCCAGGGTGGCGGTCCGTCCGCGCAGGCGGCTGCGGCGGTGGAACAAGGGGGGTCCTCCCGCGGGGGACGGGGCCGGGATTCCGCGCGGTGCCGAGTCTGCCACGGCCGGGCACGCGGACGGCGGCGACAGCCCGTGGGGCGCGCCCGCGAGTACGGGCCGCGCGCCGACGATGGCATCCTGGTGTGCGGTTTCGTGGCCGCTGTCCGGCCGGATTGATCCTCGTCGGCCGGGAGTGCCCGCTGAACACCGTCATAGCCGAGTCGCTGTCGCTCGCCCTGTTGCTGGGCGTGCTGGCCTTCGCCGTCGTACGCCCGCGCGGGCTGCCCGAGGCCACCGCCGCCGTACCGGCCGCCGCGGCGCTGATCGGGCTCGGGGTGGTCTCCCCGCAGGCCGCGTGGGAGCAGACCCGCGAGCTGCTGCCGGTGGTCGGCTTCCTGGCGGTGATCCTGGCGCTCGCCCGGCTCTGCGCCGACGAAGGACTGTTCCGGGCGGCCGGTGACGCGGTGGCCCGCAGGTGCGGGAGCGGTCCCAAGACCCTGCTGGGCGGGGTCTTCGCCGTCGCCGCGGTGATCACCGCCGCACTGAGCCTGGACGCGACCGTGGTGCTGCTGACCCCGGTGGTGTTCGCGACGGCCGCCCGCATCGGCGCCCGGCCCCGGCCGCACGTGTACGCGACCGCGCACCTGGCGAACTCCGCCTCCCTGCTCCTGCCCGTCTCCAACCTGACCAACCTGCTGGCCTTCACCGCCAGCGGCCTGTCCTTCACCCGCTTCGCCGCCCTGATGACCCTGCCCTGGCTGGCCGCGATCGCCGTCGAGTACGCGGCCTTCCGCCGCTTCTTCCGGGCCGACCTGGCCGCCGTACCGGCGGAGCGGCCGAGCACCGGGGAGGACGCCGCGCCGGTGCCCCGGTTCACGCTGGTGGTACTCGCGCTGACGCTGGCGGGATTCGCGCTGGCCTCGTTCGCGGGGGCCGGGCCCGCCTGGGCCGCCCTCGCGGGCACCCTCGTCCTGGCGGGCCGCGCGCTGGTCCGGCGCCGCACGACGCCGCGCCGGCTCGTCGCCTCCGCCGCACCCGCGTTCTGCCTGTTCGTCCTGGCACTGGGCGTCGTCGTACGGGCCGTGGTCGACCACGGCCTCGGCGACGCCCTCGCCACCGTCCTTCCCGCGGGCGACTCCTTCCCCGCCCTGCTGGCCACGGCCGCGGTCGGCGCGCTCCTGGCGAACCTGATCAACAACCTGCCGGCCGTCCTGGCCCTGCTCCCGCTGGCCGCCCCGGCCGGCCCCGGTGCCGTCCTCGCCGTGCTGATCGGCGTGAACATCGGCCCCAACCTGACCTACGTCGGCTCGCTCGCCACCCTGCTGTGGCGGCGCATCGTCCACGATCACGACGACCGGGTGGCCCTCGGAGAGTTCAGCCGCCTCGGACTGCTGACCACTCCGGCAGCGCTCGCGGCCGCGGTGGCCGCGCTCTGGGCCGCACTGAGGGTGATCGGCGCCTGAGCCCGGCCGGATCCAGGGACCCACGGACCTCGTGGTGCCCGGCGGGGCGCGGCCGGAGCGGGGCGCGGGCAGGCCGGACACCACCAGGTCGGGGGCGCGTCCGGCGGCGCCGGCCGGGGCCCGGGGCGAGGGGGCGGGTCGCGCGCCGGTCGGCGCACCGCCGAGGGGTGGGACGGTGCGCGGGTCGGGGGAATCGGCCGCCCCGCCGCTTCTTGACTCGTGTAACCTCCGACGTAGGCAGGTACGAACCGAGCACGAGGAACGTCGAGCGACGTCATGGCCGAAGAAACCCCCGTCCCCGCCCCGATCACCAGTGCCGACGTGGCCCGCCTCGCCGGTGTGTCGCGCGCCACCGTCTCGTTCGTGCTCAACGGCACCCAGGGCCACCGGGTCAGCGAACCCACGCGCGCACGGGTCCTCGACGCGGCCCGTCGGCTCGGTTACGTCCCCCACGCCGCCGCCCGGTCCCTGCGCGCCGGACGCAGCAACCTCGTCCTCCTGCCGGCGTCGGTCTCCGCGATCGGCCGCCTCGTGAGCGAATGGGTCGACGACCTGTACGGCGAACTCGACCGCCACGGCTACACGGCGGTGCTGCACGCCGGTCGGTTCACCGACCCCGTCGAGGCCGCGCGGGCCTGGGCCGAACTGCGCCCGGCGGCGGTCATCGCCCTCGACGGCGACCGCCTCACCGCCCCGGCCGCCGACCTGCTGCGCCGCGCCGGGGTCCGCGGGGTGCTGGCCTTCGCCTCAGGTTCCGTGCCCGGTGTCCACACCGTCGGCTTCGACCACGCCCACATCGGCGCCACCGCCGCCGAGCACCTCATCGCCCGCGGCCGCACCCGGATCGGGGTCGTCATGCCGCGTGAGCGCGGCCTCGGCACCCTCGCCGGGCCGCGCCTGGCGGGGGTCGAGGCGGTCGCCGCCCGCCACATGACCACGGTCACCCCGGTGGAACTGGCCTACACCCGGGAGTCCGCGACCGGGCTCGCCCGGCGCTGGAGGCGCCTGGACCTGGACTCCGTCTTCGCCTACAACGACGAGTACGCCGCGCTGCTCCTGCACGCGCTGCGGGCCGAGGGCGTCACGGTGCCCGACGAGGTGGCGATCGTGGGCTCGGACGATCTGGTCCTCTCCGGGCTCCAGCAGCCCGCGCTCACCACGATCCGCCTGGAAATGCCCACGCCCGCCCGGATCGCGGACGCCGTGCACGAGCTGATCGAGACCGGTGCGACCGGGCCCGTCCCCGCGACGGAGGCCGTCCTCGTGCACCGCCGGTCCTCCTGACCTCCTCGTCTCCGGCCGTCTCCGCCCGCCCGTCCGTCCGCCGCCCGTCCGGCCTCCCGCCCCGTGCTTCCCGCCGTCCCGGCGGCCACGGTCGCGCGCGCTCCGGACGGCGGGTCCGTGTCCGCGGCCGTAGGGTGGAACTGCCAGGAGGAGGCGCCGTGGCGGCATCGCCCCATGGCAGTGCGCGCCCCGCCACAGGGCCGGGTGCCGTCCGGCCCGCGGCCGTCCGAGAGCGGCCGCCACCGCAGGCCACGTGCCGGCGGCGGCTCCCCACGACCCCCCTACGAAGGGGAATATCCATGCGCACCAAGAACAGCCGGATCCGCCGCGTGTGCGCCGTCGCCTGTACGGCCCCGCTGCTCGTGCTCGGCAGTGCCCTCACCGCGAGCGCCGCCCGGGCGGCAGCACCGGCAGTGGCGCCTGCCGCCCTCACCCGCGCCGTGCAGCAGTCCTCCGCGAGCGAGATCCTCTCCCTGGTCAACGCAGAACGGGCCAAGGCCGGTTGTGAGCCCCTCAAGGAGGACCCGCGACTCATGCAGGCCGCCCAGGCCCATGCCGACGACATGGCCGCGAACCACCTCACCGCGCACACGGGCTCCGACGGTTCCAGTGACCTGCAGCGGATGGAACGGGCCGGCTACTCACCCGCCGGGCCCTCCTCCGAGAACGTCTCCGGACCGGGCCACCACTCCTCGAAGTCCCACGTCGACGGCTGGATGGCCAGCAACCGCGGGCACCGCGCCGCCATTTTGAACTGCACCTACAAGGAGACCGGGATCGGGACGAGCGGCGAGTACGCCGTGCAGTTGTTCGCCGTCCAGTCGCGGTAGCGGACCGATCCCCGGTCGGGCGCGGGGAGCGCGGGGTGGCGGGCCAGGAACGCCACGCTCTCCGCGACGATCGCAGGGACCTCCGGGGAGCCGAGGACGGGCGCGGACTGCTGCTCGTCCAGCTGCCGGCCGCCGAGGCGGGAGGCGAACTCGGCGTCACGGTGGACGAGTTCGGCAAGGCGGTGCGGGTGAGCGTCCCCGCCGCCTGAGCCGGGGCGCCCCGCCGATCGGTCGCCGGTCAGCGCGCCCCGACGGCCCCTCCCGCTGCGAGCCCGGGGGTGCGGTCCCGGGGCCTGGGGGACAGCGCCGCTCGCAGCGCCGGGGCGAGGACGTGGCGGGCCTGCGCCGGGGTGAGCGACGCAGGGGTGGGGAGGGGATTGAGATAGCGGGTGTAGACGAGGCCGCCGAGGATCGTCACCACGGCCGTCGCCCGCGCCGTCGCGTCCCGGCCGCCGAGGAATTCAACGAGCCGGGCCAGCAGTTCGTGTTCCAGGTACTCGCGGATCGCCTCGGCGGCCTCGTCGCCCCGGGCGGTGAGCCGGCGGAAGTCGGCGTCCTCCCACAGGCCCGTCACCGCGTCGATCAGGCGGTCGGGGAGGGTGGCCGGGTCTCCGTCGAGGACGTCGTCCACCGTCAGCGCGGTGGCGCACTGGAACTGCATGACGTCCGCGAACAGGCCCTTCTTCGAGCCGAAGTGGTACGAGATCAGGGCCGGGTCGACCCCGGCGGCCCCGGCCACCGCGCGCAGGGTGGTGCCGCGGTAGCCGTGCTCCAGGAACAGCGAACGGGCCGACGCGACGATCGACTCGCGGGTCGGCGGATTGCCCCGGGGGCGGCCCCGGGGGCGGGCGGGGGCGGCGACGTCGTTATTCATCAACGTTGAGCCTGCGTTTCGTGATCGGCACAGTCAAGGGCGTTCCACCGACCACACGAAGGGACTCCCCGACATGATGCGCATCGCGGTATTCGGCGCGAACGGTCCGACCGGCCGCCACCTCACCGACCAGGCCCTCGCCGCCGGCCACGAGGTCGTCGCCGTGACCCGCCGCCCCGGTTCCCTCCCCGCACGGCCGGGTCTGACCGTGGCCGTCGCGGACGCCACCGACCCGGTGGCGGTGAGCGCCGCGATCGACGGGACGGACGCCGTGCTCTCCGCGCTGGGCGCACGCCCCGGCGGCGGGACCGTCACCACGTACTCGGCGAGCGCCACCGCGATCACCTCGGCCATGGCCCGCCACGGCGTCCGGCGCCTGCTGGCCGTCACGTCCAGCGTCGCCGACCCGAACTGGCACCCCACCGGCGCGCACTTCTTCAACCACGTCTTCGACCCGCTGGTGAACCGACGGTTCGCCCGCCCGGTGCACGAGGACATGCGCCGCATGGAGGCCGCCGTCCGGGAGACGGACCTCGACTGGACCCTCGTCCGTCCCTCGGGCCTCTTTGAGCACCCCGTCGTCACGGACTACCGCACGGCCGAGAGCAGCGCGGACGGCGTGTTCACCGCCCGTACCGACCTCGCCGCGAGCATGCTGCGCGAACTGGGGGAGCGGCGCTACGTCCGTACGGCCATGGGCGTCATCACCACGGCCGTGAAGCCGAACGTCGCCAAGCTGGTCTGGAACGAGGGCGTGAGGAAGAAGTGAGCCGCCCGGCCGTCCGACTCCCGTCCGCGGCAGCCGAGTTCCTCAGCCGCCCCGATGCGGGCGTCCTCACCACCCTCCGCGCCGACGGCACCCCGCACGCCGCCCCCGTCCGCTTCACCTTCGACGCCGCCGACGGCCTCGTCCGGGTGACCACCCGGGCGGGGGCGTGCAAGGCCCGGAACGTGCTGGCGGGCGGCCCGGCGGCCCGGGTCGCGCTCTGCCAGGCGGACCGCTTCCGCTGGGTCACCCTGGAGGGCCGGGCCCGCGTCACGGACGACCCCGGGCGGCTGGCCGAAGCGGTGCGGCGCTACACCGACCGCTACCGCACCCCGCCGCCCGCCCCGTCGGACCTGGTCGTCGTGGAGATCGCCGTCGACCGCGTCCTCAGCCTCAACCTCTGATGTCCCCCGAGTGTCCCCCGAGCAGAAAGCGGAGCCACACCACGATGCCCACCCTCCCCGTCCTCGGATCCACCCTCCACCACCGCGAGGCCGGCGACCCCGACGGGCTGCCGTTCGTCTTCCTCCACGGCAACCCCACCTCCTCCCACCTGTGGCGCAACGTCCTGCCCGGTGTCGCCGCGCCCGGCCGCCGCCTGCTGGCCCCCGACCTCATCGGCATGGGCGGGTCGGGCAAGCCCGACCTCGCCTACTCCTTCGACGACCACGCCCGTTACCTCGACGCCTGGTTCGACGCGCTCGGCATCGACGAGGCGGTGCTCATCGGCCACGACTGGGGTGGTGCCCTCGCCTTCGACCGCGCCGCCCGCCTTCCCGGTACCGTCCGCGGCCTCGCCTTCACCGAGACGATCGTCAAGCCGCTGGTCGGCGACGAGTTCCCGGCCGAGGGCCGGCAGCTGTTCACCCTCCTGCGCACCCCCGGGGTGGGCGAGCGGATGATCCTGGAGGAGTCGCTGTTCATCGAGGGCCTCCCGGACACCCTCGCCACCCCGCTCGCCCCCGCCGACCTCGATGTCTACCGCCGGGCCTTCCCCACACCGCACAGCCGCCGACCGGTCCTGGCGTGGGCGCGGATGATGCCGCTGGACGGCGAGCCCGCCGATGTCGTGGCCCGCGTCGAGCGCTACGGGTCCTGGCTGTCCTCCAGCCCCGACGTCCCGAAGCTGCTCGCGGCGTTCGAGCCGGGACCGGGCGCGATGACCGACCGGGGGGCGGTGGCCTGGTGCGAGGAGAACATCGCGGGTCTGGAGACGTCCCACCACGGGCCCGCCGGCCACCATTCCCCCGAGGACCGGCCGGCGGAACTGGCCGCGGCCATCAGCTCCTGGGCCGACCGCCACGGCCTGGCACGGCCCCGGCCCGTGTCCGTGGAACCGGCCGGCCACGCCCGCGGTCATGGCGCCCCGGCCGCGTGACACCCGCTTCCGCCGGGCCGGCGTGCCTGACGGGATGCCGCGAACAACATGCCGACCGGTGTCACGCCCGCCGGCCCACGCGACCACGTGGGCCGTACTGGGCGCCGCACTGCCCGCGTTGCTCACCCGCGGGGGCAGCGGCAGCGGCGCCGCCACGGGCGTCGGTACCGGTGAGCTGCTCGCGTTGGCAGCCGACTGCGTGGAGCAGTCCGGAGCCGCCTCCCCCGAGCCGGTCGGCCTCGCCGCCGCGGCGGCCGGCACCGGCCGCTCCCGGCTGGTCACCCAGTCCGCCCGCCTGCACGACGCCCGCGCAGGCCGCGCTGGAGACGGCCCGCAGGGCGCTCAGTCGACGCAGAACTCGTTGCCCTCGACGTCCTGCATCACGATGCACGAATCGTCGCCGCCGTCGTACAGCAGACGCACGCGCACCGCGCCGAGCGCGATCAGGCGGGTGCACTCGGCTTCGAGCGTGGCGAGGCGCTCTTCGCCCACGAGCCCGGTGCCGACCCTGACGTCGAGATGCACCCGGTTCTTGCCGGCCTTGCCCTCGGGAACGCGCTGGAAGTACAGCCGCGGGCCCACCCCCGAGGGGTCGCTGCAGGCGCACCACGAACCCTGGTCCTCAGGAGACTGGGCGCTTTCGTATGCGTCCCAGGTGGCGAACCCCTTCGGGGTGGCTATGGCGTAACCCAGCACCTCGCACCAGAAGCGGGCGACACGCCCGGGTTCCGCGCAGTCGAAAGTGACCTGGAACTGCTTGATCGTTGACATCGGCGCACCATAGCAGCGGGGCTCCGCCGCCCATCTCCCGGCAGGAATGCAGATGTTGCCGAGGGTGGCGACACCCCCGCCCGGTGGCACCCGGCGTGGCCGGAGGCAGCGAGGGCCGACCGGCGTCAGTCCGGGCGGCGGGCCGATCCGAGGGGCGGGGTCCGTCGGCCGACCGGGCACCCCGCACGTCCGTACGCGCGTTCGCGGCCGGTCGACGCGCGCATCCGCCTACCGGGCATTTCGGCTCGTTTTTCGCCACTCTGGGCGCAGTCGACGCCACCGGAGGGCTCCCCGCCCCGCGCTTCCGGCCGACGGCTCCCGGACCGTCTGCGCCGGGTTTTCCCCTTCCTTCCGCCCGCCCCCGACGGAAAGCGTCACGATGGCCACGATGCGATTCCCCTCCGCCCACCGCGCCACGACCGGCAGCACCACCCCCTACGACGTCGGCCTGCCCGTACTGCGCCTCGTGCTCGGCACGATCATGGGCGTTCACGGCACCCAGAAACTGTTCGGCTGGTTCGACGGCCCGGGCCTGGGCACCACCGGCCGCTTCTTCGAGAAGGCCGGCTACCCGACGGGCGAGACCATGGCGGCGATCGCCGGTCTGACCGAGACGCTGGGCGGGCTGGGCCTGATCCTCGGCCTCCTCACCCCCTTGTCCGCCGCGGCGATCGTCGGCGTGATGATCAACGCCGTCACCGTCAAGTGGACCGGGGCGTTGATCGGCCTGGAGGGCGTCGAGTTCGAGGCCCTGATCATCGCCGCTGCCGTCACGCTCGCCCTCACGGGCCCGGGCCGCTTCGCCCTCGACCGCTTCCTGCCCGTGCTCCGCGACCACCGGGCGGTCTACGGAGTCCTGGCCCTCGCCCTGGCGGTGGTGCTGGCGGCCGGCGTGCTGCTGATGAGGGACTGACCCGGACCCCGGACCCCGGGCGCCTCCGGTCGGCAAGATCGGCTCAGAGGTGACCGAAAACCGGCATTCGGGGAATCCTGGATGTATATCCTCGCTCTCCACCACGCGGGCGACGTACTCCTGGAGGCAACATGAGTGAGCGGCCGGTCCTTCTGCCCTACACCGACCCGGCCTTCGTCGCGGACCCCTTCCCCCTGTACGCGAAACTGCGCGAGGACGGCCCCGTACGCCACGTCCTCATCGGAGGTGGCCTGGAGGCCTGGCTCGTCACCCGCTACGAGGACGCGCTCGCCGCACTGTCCGACCGCCGCCTCAGCAGCGACGTGCGCGACGCCGCGGACACCCGCCTCCTGCAGCAGCTCCCCGAAACGGAACGCGAGTCGATGCTGAGCAACATGCTCCGCAGCGACCCGCCCGACCACACCCGGCTGCGCCGGCTGGTCTCCAAGGCGTTCACGGCCCGCCGCGTCGCGGCCATGCGGCCCCGGATCCAGGCCGTCACCGACCACCTGCTCGACGCGGTCGCCGAGACCGGCCGGGCCGACCTCATCGCGGACTTCGCGCTTCCGCTGCCCGTCACGGTGATCAGCGAACTGCTCGGCGTGCCGGTCGACGACCGCCACGACTTCCAGCAATGGACCGACCGCATGATCATGCGGGGCCCCGAGCTGCCGGATCCGGCCGTCGTGAACGAGGCCTGGCAGCACATGCGCGCCTACGTCACCGAGCTCATCCGCGCCAAACGGCAGGACCCCGGAGACGACCTGCTCGGCGCCCTCGTCACCGCCCGGGACGAGGAACAGCGGCTGTCCGAGGACGAGCTGATCGCCATGGTCTTCCTGCTCCTGGTCGCCGGGTACATCACCACCGTCAACCTGATCGGCGGCGGCATCGCCATGCTGCTCGCCCACCCCGACCAACTCGACCTGCTGCGCTCCGATCCGGGACTGCTGCCCGGCGCGATCGAGGAGTTCCTCCGCTACGACGGCCCCGTCAACCCGGGCATCGCCCGTTTCGCGCGCGAGGACGCGGAGATCGCGGGAGTGACGGTCCCGCGCGGCGCGACCGTGCTGATCGGCGCGGCCGTCGCCGACCGCGACCCGGCACGCTTCCCCGCCCCCGAACGACTGGACATCACCCGGCAGGACAACGCCCATCTCGCCTTCGGACACGGCATCCACTACTGCCTGGGCGCGCCCCTGGCCCGCCTGGAGGGCCAGATCGCCATCGGGACCGCCCTGCGCCGGCTTCCCGGACTCGCCCTCGCCGTGGCCCCGGACGAACTCCCGTGGCGGCCGGGCGGGCTGCGCGGGCCCGAGGCACTGCCGGTGACCTTCACCCCCGGCGGCTGACCGGGGTGCGCCGTGAGCCGGCGGGGGCGAAGCGGCCGGCGCTGCGGGGGCGGCGCGGTCCCCACGCCGCGTGCACGAGGCAGCCCGCCGCCGCGCCGGCCGCGTACCAGAACAGATCGGGTGCGTTGAAGGTGGATCCCAGTATCAGACGGGCGACGGCGCTGCGTTGGGCGAGCTCCGCCGGCAAAGGGCTGAGCTGCAGGAACTCGACCGCCCAGCTGATGGCCAGTGCTGTGCCCGCGGCCCGCAGGGGTGTCAGCCGCGGTGCCACCAGAACGACCAGGGAGAGGACCAGGACGGTGTAGAGCGCGTCCCCGCCGTACTTGGCCACGCTCCCCGCCGCCACGGCCCTGAGCCCCAGCCCCGCTCCGACGGTCACCACCGCGGCCCCGGCGGCCACGACACGCGTCCGGACAGTGGCAGCCGGAACCGGAACCGGAGCCGAAGCGTGTTCGCGGGGCGCGGGGATGAGGTCCATGCGGTCATCCTGCCGGACGCGCGCCGACCGGACGGCCGCCGACCGGCCGCGTCCACACCGGGCCGAGGCGGATCCCGGACGGCGGTGTAGTCCGTACCGGGGGTGGAGTCCGGCGCTCAGGGCGTGTAGGGCCCGCCCGGGCGGGCATCGCTGCCACGCTCGTCACCCATGGATGTCAGCACCTTCTACGCCCTCTTCTCCGCCACCTGCTTCACCCTGGTCGGCCTGTGGTGGAACGTGGTGCAGAACCATCCGGAATGGATGCGCGAACCAGCCCTGCGCAGGATCGTGGGCGGGATCTACCTGTCCTTCCTGCTGCCCGCCCTGATGGGACTCTTCGCCCAGGTCGGCGGCACGGAACAGCCACAGATCTGGCGGGCGGCCTTCATCGCCCTCGCCGTGGTCGGCTGCCTGTGCACCCTGAGGCTGCTCACCCGCGCCGGTGCCCGCGGCGACCACTTCGTCACCTGGCAGCAGGCCGGTGCCGCCCTGCTCTACCTGCTGATCGCCGTCGTCGGCGCGTTCCCCGAACTCGCCGTTCACATCGGCCTGCGCCCCATCCAGGCCGAGGCCCTCATACTGATCGCGCTGATCATCCTGGGCCACGCCCTCGTCTGGCGCTTCATGGCGGGGGAGGGCCGCCCGGCGGAACGACCGTGACCGGTGGCCCGCGGCGCCGTCGGGCCGGGCCCCGCCCCGTCGGCGCGTCAGCTCTCGCGGGCCATGACGCGCCGGGCCGCCTCGGCCTCGGCCGCGGGCGGAGACAGTTCGTCGAGGGTGTCGAGCTCGTCGTCCGACTCCAGCTCCTGCTCCCACGCCGCCGCGAGCCGCTCCTGCTCCTCGTGCGGACTGCCGGCGACGGCCTCCCGGTGCTGCGGATCCAGAGCCGCGAGGAACCGTCCGACCGCGTCCTTCGCCATGTGCCGTACTCCTTCTCGGTGGGGGAGGGGCGGCGCCGACCGCGGTGCCGCGCCCGGCCCAGGATGGCGAACCCGGCCGGTCCCGGCCGCCCGACACGGCACGCCACCACCCGAATGCCTGCCGGGACCGGGCGGTCCCCCTGCTCCCGGCCGGGTCCCAGGAGCGCGATGTGCCCCGGCCGGGCCCCCGTGGCGGGCCCGGCCGGGGCGCGAACGTCCAGCGGGTGCGGGCGCCATGGGGCTGCTCTAGCGTCGAAGGAGGGAGGGGCGCCCTGCCGAGCCGGTCCGGTACGGGGCCGGGCCCGGCGGCCGTCGCCGGCCGCGCGCTCGGCGCCGTTCCCCGGCGGATCCGGCACGCCCACGCGCCGGGCCGCGAGACGACCCCGGAGAGCAGGTACGTCCCATGCGCACGTCGACCCGTATCGCAGGTGTCCTCACCGGCCTGACCCTCGCACTCGGTGGCGCTTCCTTCGTCGCCCCCGCCGCCCACGCGGACGTCACGGCCTGCATCAACCAGGTCGAGCGGGAGCTGCAGGGCGGCGAGGCCCCGGACTCGGTCCGGATGGCGTGTTACGTCGGGCTGACCGGTGACCAGGCGCAGTGCGTCCGCGGCCTCACCGCCGGCGGCGTGACGAACGGCACCGCGGTGAGCGCGTGCCGGGTGGCGCCCGAGTAGGCGCTGCCCCCTACCGCAGCAGACCACCGGTGCTGGCGGACCCTGCCCGGACTGCTGCGCGAGGCAGGCCCGACCGACGTCAGGGCGGTGGCGGAGGGACTCGCCACCGACGAGGAGATCGACCGGCACCTGGCGAACGTCGCCACCGGACGCCTCGACCTGGCCACAGCCCCGATGATCTCCGCGATCTACGCCTGGGGCCGCCGCCCGTAACCCCCGGAACGCGCCCGGCCGGTGGCCGTCACACCCGGGAGGCCCCATCCGGCCGGACCCGGGCCAGTACCCGGTCCGCCAACTCCCCGGGAGACAGGGAACCGTCCAGGAACACGGTGCCGCCGGGCAGCGCACCGGCCGCGCCCACGCACGCCTCGATCCTGCCCTTGGCCCAGTGCCGCACCCGCTGCTCCCGCTCGGGATCGTCCGGGAAGAAGGTCCGGCCGTCGATCCGCTGCTCCAGGGTCTCCCGCGGGACCGTGAGGAAGAAAGACGATCAACGCGATCCCCCCGCCCCGGCCGTGTCCGCTTGTCGGAGCCGGTGATGCGGATCAGCATGCCGTGCGGCCGGGGCGGGGCCAAATCCTCCGTGCGGCTTCGGCGTTCGCGGTAGGGGCCCGCCGGGCCGGTCAGGTGCGCGGGCCCGTGTCGAAGGTGGGCGGCTTGACGCCGCTGACGCACCCGGTCTTCGGGGCCGTCGGGTCGTTGAGGAACGAGAGGGTGATCTCCTGCGCGCACGGGGACGCCGCGAAGGTCACGTGGGCGACGTACGGGATGGTGACGGCCGTGGCCCGGCTCAGCGTGCGGGCGGCGTACTCCCCGCTGCGCGCCCCGGTCTGGGCGTCGAACCCGCCCGACAGGACGAGGGTGGGGATGGCGCTGCGCGTCACGTCGCGGACCGAGCGCGGTGCGGCGGGAACCTTCCAGGCGTCGCAGTCGGCGTGGAGGAAGGTGAGCTGGGGAGCGTTGACCTGGACCGAGCGGGGGAAGGACGGGAACGCCGCCCGTCCGGCCCGCAGGGTGTCGGCCTCGCTCTCGAAGGGCACCCACTCCCGGCAGAACACCCCGTACGCCAGCCCGTGCGAGACCCGCCCGATCGCCTGGGGGCTGAACTTGGCGCCCGCCCACTGCTCGGCGATCCGCCGGGGGTTGCCGTGGGCGAGCTCGTCGAGGGAGCGGGGTACGCCGGCCGCCACGTGGGTGGCGGAGGTCATCCAGTTGACCAGCGTCCCGCCGTCCAGCACGACCTTCACCGGCTGCGCACGGCCCGGCACCTTGACGGTGGTGGTGACCGGTTTGGCTTCGAGCTGACGGACCAGGTGGTCGAAGGTGGCCGACAGGTTCGGGTAGCGGCGGTCGCACGCGGGCTGCCGTGCGCACGCCCGGAACAGGCCGTCGAAGCCCTGGCGGGCGCTGCTCCAGGTCAGGGCGGAACCGGCGGTGGACGGCGGCAGGATCCCGTCGATGCCGACGGACCGGATCCCCTGGGGGTGGTCGCGCATGTAGATGAGGGCCAGGTCGGTGCCGTAGGAGATGCCGAACACGTTCCACTGCGGCAGACCCAGCGCGAGGCGCAGGTCCGCGTAGTCGGTGGCGCTCTCGGTGCTGTCGTAGGCGCTGAGTTCGGCTCCGCGGCCGATCAGCTGCTCCCGGCAGGTGCGCGTGGCGTCGACGTGCAGGCGCTGCGTGGACGGCGCGTCGTAGACCAGGCCGACCGAGCGAGCGGCGAACTCGTCGATGCCGGGGCACGTCAGCACCGGGTCGGCCGAGTACGTGCCGCGCTGTGACATGAGGATGAGGTCGCGGTCGCGGTTGAGCCCGCCGTCGACCGCCAACTGGGCCTCCCCGACGGAGTCGTCGCCGGGGCCGCCGGCGAACCACACCACCGGGTCCGGCTTCGGCCGCTCCGTGGCCGCGGGCACGACGGCGACACCCAGGCTGATCTTCCGGCCCCCGGGCTCCGCACGGTTCTCGGGCACGGTGAGCGTCCCGCAACGGGCGCCCTTGAGGGCGGGAATCGGGTCCGGGGTCTTCGGGCAGGGGCCCGGCTCGTAGTGGGCGTCGCCGACCGTGCGCGGGGTCGTGCCGATCGCCGTTCCGGCGGCAGGACTCGGGCCACCGACGGCGCCGTGGGCGGGAGCCGCCACGAGGCCGGTGACGAGGATGCCGGTCGCCAGCCCGGCCGGCACGGCACGCAGGCGCCGTACGGCGCGGCGGCGGCGGGGTGCTTCGGTGGGTCCCATCAGGCCTCCCGGTCACTTCGGAGCGATCCTGAGCGGTTTCGGTGCGAGGTCGGCGACGCGGGGACGGTCACGGCATCGAGAGGGCCCGTCCGGGGGCCAGGGCCGCGGAAATGCGTTCGGCGATGGTCTGGGCCGAGTTGCCTTCGGGGCTCTTGGGGCCCTTCGTCACGGACACGGAGATGGCGAGTTTCCGGGCGGGCAGATAGGCCTGGACGGCCGCGTAGCCGGAGAACGACGGGTTCGTCAGGATCCAGCCGTCGACGACTATCACTCCCAGGCCGAAGTGCCGGGCCGCGGTGTTGGTCAGCAGACAGACACTGGCCGGGCAGGACGGCGTCGCGTGGCCCAGGCCGACGGTCCCCGGGTCGAGTTGGGTCCGGAAGGATCCCGCCGACAGCAGCTCCCCGGTCCCCACGCCACGCGCGGACCGGTCGAGGTCGCAGATGTCCTGCACCAGGACCGCGCCGCGGGCCGTGGTCCACGAGGGGTTCCAGAAGGTGGACTCCTCATAGGTGCCGCGCTCGGAGGTGAAGGAGTGCAGGACGGGGTCCGGGATCTGAGGTGTGTACTGGTTGCTGGTCGCGGTCAGCCCGAGAGGCTTGAACACGCGCTGCGTGAGCAGCCGGTCCAGCGGGAGGCCGCCGATCTTCTCCAGCGCGGCGCCGAGGATCGCGAAATTGGCGTGCGAATAGTCCCAGTTGGTCCCCGGCCGGTAGAGGAGGGGCTGCTTCGTCGCGATCGCGATGACCTCGGCCGGCGTCCACTGGCGGAACGGGTCGGCCTTGAGCTCCGCGAGGAAGGCGGGGTCGGTCACGTAGTCGTGCAGGCCGGAGGTGGAGCTGCCGAGCATCCGCAGGGTGATGTCCGAGCCGTGCGGTACGTCCGGCAGCCAGCGGGACACCGGGTCGTCGAGCGAGGCCTTGCCCTCGTCGACGAGCTGGAGGAGGACGATGCCCATGTAGACGATCGCCACGGAACCCGTACGGAAGCGCATCGACGGTTGGGCCGGGACGCCCGTCATCGATGTGCCGAGAGCGGTGGTGAGCACGTCCCGGCCGTCGGAGGAGACGCGCAGCACCACCGAGTTCAGCCCGAGTTCCCGCTGGGACCGCCGGGCGATCGCGAGGACCGTCCGCGCGTCGCCCCCGGCCGGTTCGGGCGATGCGGCGCAGGCCGCGGACGGTACGGGCGCGGCCTGCGCCGGGCCCGTGGCGACCCCGGCCGGCAGGACCGTGCCCAGCAGGCCGGCGATGCAGAGCAGCACCGTACGCGTCCGCCTCATCCACTCAGTATGGGCGGACCCGTCGGGCGGCGCGCGCGGTGCGCGGCGGACCCGGTCAGGCAGGCTCCGAGGCCGTCCGCGGGCCGACCGGGAGCAGGCGGCCGCCGGTGAGCCACAGCAACTCGTCGGCGGTGGTGGGGAACACCGTGTGCGGGGTCCCCGCGGCCGCCCAGATCCGGGCGTGGCCGGTGAGCGCCTCGTCGACGACGGTGGGCAGGGGGCGGGGGTGTCCGACGGGGGCGACCCCGCCGATGGCCTGTCCGGTGGCCTCGCGGACCTGCTCGGGGGTGGCCCGGCGGAGTTCGGGGCGACCCCACCGGGCGGCGAGGGCCGTCGTGTCGACCCGGTGCCGCCCGCTGGTGAGGACGAGGACGGGCTCGTCCCCCGAGAGGAACACCAGGCTGTTGGCGATGGCCCCGATGTCGCACCGCAGGGCCTCCGCGGCCTCGGCGGCCGTCCGGGCGGAGCGGTCGAGTCGGCGCACCTGTCCGGGGACGCCGGCCGCGGCGAGGGCGCGGGCCACCTCCGCTGACCGGGCGGGCAGGGCGGACGCGGACGGCGGGGCGGGCGGGGCGGGGGTGGCGTGCTCGGGCTCCACGGGGCGCTCCTTCGGCTGGGCGTTCCACATACAGAACGTTCTGTATGTGGAACGATAGGGTGAGGCGCGGAAGCGCGGCAAGTGGATCGAGCGGGGCTCGGGGGGGAAGGAGGCGTCGCGTGGATCTGGCGGCTGAGGTGGGCGCCCGGGTGCGGGCACTGCGGACGGAGCGCGGGATGTCGCTGTCGGAGCTGGCCCGCAGGTCGGGGATCGGCAAGGGCACGCTCTCGGAGCTGGAGAGCGGACGCCGCAACCCCACCCTGGAGACGCTCTACGCGCTCACGACCGCTCTGGAGCTCCCGCTCAGCACGGCGCTGCACACGACGGGGCTGCCCGCGCGGCTGTCGGGCGCGGCGGTGGACGCGGTCCTCACCGAGCGGTTCGAGGATGCCGCGGCGGTCACGGAGACCTACCGGATCCGCATCCGCGCCGGATCGGTCCAGGAGTCCACCGGGCACACGGCCGGGGCGACGGAGCACATCGTCGTCCTGGGAGGGACGGCCCACGTGGGCGAGCTCGCGGCGCCGCCCCGGCGGGTCGGGCCGGGCGAACACGCCGGCTGGGCGGCCGACGTACCGCACCTGTACGGCGCCGCGGAGGAGGACGTCGACGCGCTCCTCGTGGTCCGCTACCCCCGCCGGGCCATCTCGTAGCGGTACGTGGCGACATGGTAGAAGTGGGCGTCGACGGCGGGTTCGAGCAGCGGTGTTCGGGGTGGGCGTGCGGATCGGTGAGCTGGCGCGGCGCAGCGGGGTGAGCGAGCGTTCCCTGCGGTACTACGAGACGCAGGAACTGCTGCGCGCGGAGCGCACCCCCGGCGGCCACCGGGACTACGGCGAGTGGGCGGTCGACCGCGTCGTACGCATCCAGACCCTCTACGCCGCCGGTCTGAACAGCAGGAAGATCGCACAGCTCCTGCCCTGCATGCGGGACGCGGACGGCAGCCCGAGCGAGGTCGCCACCCCGCAGCTGGTCGACGAGCTCACCTCGGAACGCGACCGGATCAACCGCCTCATCACCGACCTGGTCCGCTCCCGAGACGTCCTGGACGAGGTGATCGACACGGCCTCGCGCGACGCGGCACCGGGAGGGGGCCGCGCGTAGGGACGGCGCAGTTGCGGCTGCCGCGGCCCGCCGCGCGCTGTCCTGACAGGACGCCAGGAAAGGGCCCTAAAGGGGTTCGGGCTCGGCCGTCAGGAGGGCGAGGAGACCCGGGAAGCGGGCCTCGATCCCGGAGCGTCGCAGCGTGGCCATCCGGCTGTTGCCCCGGTCGACCTGGCGGATCAGGCCGGCCTCGCGCAGAGTGCGGAAGTGATGGGTGACCGTCGCCTTCGAGACGGGCAGCGCGAAGGAGGCGCAGGTGCGTGCCGCGCCTTCCGGCGCCGAGGCCAGTTCGCGCACCACGCGGCGGCGCAGCGGATCGGCCAGCGCCGACAGCACCTTGCCCAACTCCATCTCCTCGACGGCCGGATGGCCCTCCTCGTCGGGCATGGTGGCGACATCCTTCCGTAGGTACGGATTGAATCGTACCTCCTGTGGCTGCTACCGTCGGGTAGGTACGAATTCAGTCGTACCTATCTGTGGGGGAGAACTCTGATGGACCAGCTCGTCACGCTCGTCGGCACTGCCCGTCCCAAGCCCGAACGCGCCGAGGACCTCAAGCGGTTGCTCCTCTCCTTCGTGGAGCCCACCCGGCAGGAGCCGGGATGCCTGGAGTACCACTTCCACGAGGACGGCGGGCAGCCCGGCGTCTTCGTCTTCTACGAGGTGTGGCGCAGCCGGGCCGACCTGGACGCCCATCTGGCGCTGCCGCACCTGAGCGACTTCTGGGAGCACCGGATGGACTACCTGGCCACCGACCTGGAGCTCCGCTTCCTGGAGATGCGCAGCCCCTACGGCCACTGACGACCTCGCGACCGACGGGCGGCACCGGGGCGCGCCGGCCCGGCGATGCGGTCGGCCGGCGAGGGCCGGGAAAAGATGTGGCTCGCGATGTCGAGAAGCCGTGCCCGGCTCCGTCCCCGCAGTGAACGCGACCACAATGGGTCGCACCCGCACCGCACCGAGGAGAGCCATCATGGCCAAGTACCTGCTGCTCAAGCACTACCGCGGCGCCCCGACCCCGGTCAACGACGTGCCCATGGACCAGTGGACGCCGCAGGAGATCTCGGACCACGTGCAGTACATGAACGACTTCGCGGCCCGGCTCGAAGGGACCGGCGAGTTCGTCGACGGCCAGGCACTCGCCCCCGAGGGCACCTTCGTCCGCTACGACGGCGAAGGCCGCCCGCCCGTCACCGACGGCCCCTTCGCCGAGACCAAGGACCTCATCGCGGGCTGGATGATCATCGACGTCGACAGCTACGAACGCGCCGTCGAGCTGGCCGGGGAACTCTCGGCCGCTCCCGGGGCGGGCGGGAAGCCGATCCACGAGTGGCTCGAACTGCGCCCCTTCCTGGGCACCCACCCCACCGTCACGGAGTGACCCTCGCCATGGACGAGGCCCGCCTCCGGAGCCTGACGCCCGGCGTGCTCGCCGTCCTCGTCCGCCGCGGAGCCGACTTCGCGGCGGCCGAGGACGCCGTACAGGACGCCCTGGTCGAGGCGGTGCGCGTCTGGCCGGACGACCCGCCGCGCGACCCGAAGGGCTGGCTGGTCACCGTGGCCTGGCGCCGCTTCCTCGACACGGCCAGGGCCGACACCACCCGCCGGCGGCGCGAGGACCGCGTCGACCGGGAGCCGCCGCCCGGCCCCGCACCGGGAGCGGACGACACCCTCTGGCTCTACTTCCTCTGCGCCCACCCCGCGCTGACCTCGTCCTCGGCGGTCGCGCTCACCCTGCGCGCCGTCGGCGGGCTCACCACCCGCCAGATCGCCCGGGCCTACCTGGTGCCCGAGGCGACCATGGCGCAGCGCATCAGCCGGGCCAAGCGCACCGTCTCCGGCGTGCGCCTGGACCGGCCCGGCGACGTCTCCACCGTGCTGTGCGTGCTCTACCTGGTCTTCAACGAGGGCTACTCCGGCGACCTCGACCTCGCCGCCGAGGCCATCCGCCTCACCCGGCAGCTCGCGGCCGCGATCGACCACCCCGAGGTGGCGGGACTGCTCGCCCTCATGCTGCTCCACCACGCCCGGCGCGCCGCCCGGACCGCGTCCGACGGCAGCCTGGTCCCGCTCTCCGCGCAGGACCGGGGCCGGTGGGACACGCGGGCGATCGCCGAGGGCGTCGGCATCCTGCAGGCGGCCCTCGCCCGCGACCGGCTGGGCGAGTACCAGGCCCAGGCCGCGATCGCGGCACTCCACGCCGACGCGCCGACCGCCGCGGAAACCGACTGGATGCAGATCGTCGAGTGGTACGACGAGCTCGGCCGGCTGACCGACAGCCCGGTCGTCCGGCTCAACCGCGCGGTGGCCGTCGGGGAGGCCTACGGCCCGCGCGCCGGCCTGACGGCCCTGGCGGCCCTGGACGACTCCCTGCCCAGGCACACCGCCGTGGCGGCCTACCTCCACGAACGCGACGGCGACCCGGCAACGGCGGCACGCCTGTACGCCGAGGCGGCCCGCAAGGCGTCCAGCCTCGCCGAACGCGACCACCTGACCCGCCAGGCGGCCCGGCTCAACGCCCACCGCAACCGGTGACGCCCGACGCCCACCGCCGGGGCGCCGCGCACCGCGGCGCGGGGGTGTGGGCACCTGCGCGGAGGGGGAGGGGCAGGTGCCCACGGGTGACGGCCGGGGGCCGCTCGCCGAGTCGGCCGTCGATTCCAGCGTAGGCCCCGCGGCCGGACGGGCCGATTCGGGCGGGCTCAGGCCTGCGGCCTGCGCAGCAGCGCGGGAGCGGGATTCGGCAGGGGGCTGGCCGCGGCGGGGGTCAGACCGTCCAGGACCAGGGTCACGTAGCGCCGCCAGCCCCCCTCGGCCGGATCCATGGTCCACAGCACGCTCACGAGCATGCCCATGACCCGCTTCAGGTCGTCGGGCACGAGGTCCGCCCGGATCACCCCGTCCCGCTGGCCCCGGACCACCACCGGGTCGAGCGCGTCGAAGAAGCGGGCGCTCGTTTCCGCGGTGAAGATACCGGCGTTCCGCGCGGCGGTGAGTACGTGGTGCTCGTCGGCCGCCGAGGTCAGGGCGGCCTCGATCACGGTGGTCAGCCCGCGGCGCGCGTCCTCGTCCGTGAGGGCGCGGTCGATGGCGGGGAGGACGTCCTGGGTGAACTGCTGGTCCAGTACCGCCCGCAGGAGGGCCGCCTTGTCGGGGAACCGGCGGAACAGGGTCGCGATGCCCACGCCGGCCCGCCGGGCGATCTCGTCGAGCGGCACTTCGGGCCCTTGCTCGGCGTACACGTCGCGGGCCGCCCGGACGATCTTCTCGACATTGCGCGCGGCGTCGGCGCGTAGGGGCCGGGGGGTATCGGTGGGCACGGCCCAAGCCTAACAACCGAGGGCCGACCGCCAGTTCGAGTTGACACCCCGCGTGTCCTGAAGTGATAGTTGACTACTGAATAGAGGGTGCCCCCACCCTCGCATCCCCGCACCCCCGAACCGCGCCCTTAGGGATCCCGTCATGCCTCAGCCGCCCGCGGCTCCGCACACCGGCAAAGTGATCGCCACGCTCGCACTGGCGGGCGTCACGGCGGCCGTCATGCAGACCCTGGTCACTCCGCTCCTGGCCGACCTGCCGACACTCCTCCACACCTCCTCCTCCAACTCCGCGTGGGTCGTCACCGCCACCCTCCTGGTCGCCGGAGTGTGCGTGCCCATCAGCGGGCGCCTCGGGGACATGGTCGGCAAGCGCCGCATGCTCCTGGCCTGCGCCGTGCCGCTGATCATCGGATCGGTGGTGTGCGCGCTGTCCGACGGCGTCGTCCCGATGATCGTCGGGCGCGGCCTGCAGGGCGTCGGAATGGGCATGATCCCCCTGGGCATAGCCCTGCTCCGCGACGTCGTGCCCGCCGAGAAGCTCAGCTCCTCCATCGCCCTGGTCAGCGCCTCGATGGGCATCGGCGGCGGCATCGGCCTCCCGCTCTCCGCGGCGGTCGCGCAGTACGCCGACTGGCGCTTCCTGTTCTGGGGCGCGGCGGCGCTCGCCGCCGCCGTCGCCGGCATGATCCTGGCCTTCGTCCCCGACGTCCCGGCGGGCGCCAAGGGGCAGCGCTTCGACTTCGTCGGCGCGCTGGGCCTGGCCGTGGGCCTGGTGTGCCTGCTGCTCGCCGTCTCCAAGGGGGCCGACTGGGGCTGGGGCTCGGCCGCCACCGTCACACTGTCCGCCGGTGCCGCCGTGGTCCTGGCCGCCTGGGGGTGGTTCGAGTGGCGCACCACCGACCCGCTGGTGGACCTGCGCACCACCGTCCGCCCGCGCGTCCTGCTCACGAACCTCGCCTCGGTCTTCATCGGCTTCGGCATGTACGCGAGCATGCTGGTCGTCCCGCAGTTGCTCCAGTACCCCGAGGCCACCGGCTACGGCCTGGGGCAGTCGATGCTGGCCGCCGGCCTGTGGATGCTGCCCGGCGGCCTGATGATGATGGTCGTGTCCCCGCTGGGGGGCCGCCTCACCAACGCCCGAGGCCCCAAGGTCACGCTCGTCTGCGGCGCGGTCGTACTCGCCGCCGGATACGGGGTGGCGCTCCTGCTGGCCGGGACGGCGCCGGGCCTCATGGTCGCCGCCATGGTGATCAACAGCGGGGTCGCCCTCGCCTACGGAGCCATGCCGGCCCTGATCATGGGCGCCGTGCCCCTCGCGGAGACCGGTGCCGCCAACGGCTTCAACACGCTGATGCGCTCCCTGGGCACCTCGACCGGCGCCGCCGTCGTCGGCGTGGTCCTGGCCCGGATGACCACCACGGCCGGGGGGTTCACCTTCACCTCCGAGAGCGGCTTCCGCACCGGGCTGCTGCTGGGCGGCGCGCTCGCACTGGTCTCCGCGGGCGTCGCCGCCCTCATCCCGGCCCCCCGGGTGGAACCGCCCGCCACCAGGGGCGCGGAGGGGCCGGCGACGGAGACCGCAGGCGCGGCCGCGAGCGCCTGACGGGAGCCGCGCAGCGGGAGCCGCGTAACGGGAGCCGCGCGACACGAGCCGAGGGCCGGGAGTCGCGCTCCCGGCCCTCGGCTCGTGTTGCGTGGTGGGCCCCCGACCGGTGCTTCCCGGTTCAGCGGGCCGGGTAGTCCGTGTAGCCGCGGGCGTCGCCCCCGAAGAACGTGGACGGGTCCGGCGTGTTGTACGGGCCTTCGGTGCGCAGGCGCTCGGGCAGGTCGGGGTTGGCCAGGAAGAGGGCGCCGAAGGCGAGCAGGTCGGCGGTGCCGTCCTCGATCAGGGTGAGGGCCCGGTGATCGGTGGGGCCCTCGGTCGCCGGGTTCAGCACGAGCGGGCCGGTGAACTGCTTGCGCAGCACGAGGGTGGTTTCCCGGGCCTCGGGGCCGTGCTCCAGGACGTGGAGGTAGGCGAGGCCGAGCCCGTCGAGCTCCTTGACCAGCGCCTCGTACGTCGGCTGCGGGTCGGGCTCGGAGATGTCGTTGTACGTGTTCCCGGGCGACACGCGCAGGGCGGTGCGTTCGGCGCCGATCGCGGCGGCCACCGCCCGGACCACCTCCACCGCGAAGCGGATCCGGTTCTCCACCGGGCCGCCCCACTCGTCGGTGCGCCGGTTCGAGCCGGGGGCGAGGAACTGGTGGATCAGGTAACCGTTGGCCCCGTGCAGCTCCACCCCGTCGAAGCCGGCCTCCACCGCGTTGCGGGCCGCCTGGGCGTAGGCGGCGACGGTTTCCCGCACCTCGGCCCCGGTCAGCTCGTGCGGGGTCACGAAGTCCTTCATGCCGTCGCCGGTGAACAGCTGTCCCCGGGGGGCCAGTGCGGACGGGGCCACGGGTACGAGGCCGTCGGGCAGCAGCGACGGGTGGCCGATCCGGCCGGAGTGCATCAGCTGGGCGAAGATCCGGCCACCGGCCGCGTGCACGGAATCGGTGACCTCGCGCCAGGCCGCCACCTGCTCGGCGCTGTGCAGCCCCGGGGTGAACGGGTAGCCCTGCCCGACGGCGGAAGGCTGGATGCCCTCGCTGATGAGCAGGCCGGCGGAGGCGCGCTGGGTGTAGTACTCGGTGACGAGGGCCGTCGCGACGCCACCCTCGCCCGCGCGGCTGCGCGTCATGGGGGCCAGGGCGATCCGGTTGGACAGGGTGACGCCGGGAATACGTACCGGTTCGAACGCGCTGGTCATCTTCGCCTCGCAAAGATAGAAGATAGTTGGTCGGCCAATGATTGGCTGTGGATGCAGCGTACCCCATTGCTTGGCCGACCAATCAAATAGGGCCGACGGGTAGGATTCGTGTGACGGCGGCGGGTCGCCGCCTCCAGGGGCGACGGTCGGTGACCGGATCCGACACACCCCTTCAGGAGGAGCGACCCGATGACTGCGGAACCCGTTCAGGAGCCGCGCACCGCGCCGGGGTGCGTGGCGGTGCCCAGTGCCGTGCTGGACGGGCCGGTGAGTCACGCGATCAGCCGGGTCTCCCGCCTGCACCGGATCGCGGCGGGCCGGGTCCTGCGCGAACTGGGGCTTCACCCCGGGCAGGAATTCCTGATGATGCACCTCTGGGACAGCGGTGCGGTGCGCCAGTCCGAGCTGATCAAAGCGGTGGGCCTCGACCCCTCCACGGTGACCAAGATGCTCCAGCGCCTGGAGCACGCCGGCCATGTGCGCCGCCGCCCCGACCCGTCCGACCGGCGGGCCTCACTGGTGGAGGCGACGGAGGCCAGTTGCGGCCTGCTGGTCGAGGTCCGCAGGGCCTGGGGCGAGCTGGAAGGCCAGACCCTGGAGGGCCTGGACGCCACCGAGCGGGCCGAACTGACCCGCCTCCTGGGCAAGGTCGAGGCCGCGTTGTGGACGGAGCTCACCCGCGGAGGCGATGCGGGCTGCGGCGCCGCGTCCAAGGCGTCGGATCCCTGCCCGTGAGTCGGGGGTCCCGCGTCTCGGATGCGCGATCGCCCGTGAGGTGGGGCGGATCTCCGAAGGCCGCACGAAGGTGCGTACCGGAACGCTGTGCCGGGCCCTTGAGGGCCGGGCCCCCTGGAACAGCGCCTGATCACCGTCCACGACGAGGAGGCGGTCGACGGACGCGGTCTCGTCCCGCGCGGCGGCGTCACTCCCCATCGGCGTCCTCGGCGACGCGGAGGACGGACTTGCCGGGAGCGGTCCCCTCGGCCAGGCCCCGCACGGCCAGGGCGAGGTCGCCGAGGGCGTACTCGGCCGTGATGTCCACGCGGACCGTGCCGTCGGCGACGAGGTCGAGTGCGCGGCGGGCGCTGTCGGCGAGCCGCTCGGGGTGCGTCCGGGCGAGCAGGTTGCTGTTGTATGTCAGCAGCGACTTGCCCTCCATGAGGAGGGCGTCGGCGTCCACGGCGACCGCTTCGTGCGCGGTGAGATTCCCGTAGGCCACCAGGCGGCCGTGTGCCGCCAGCCGCTCAAGGCCGCCGGCACGGGTCGGGCCGCCGACCGGGTCGAGGATGACGTCGGGCCCCTCGTCGCCGAGTCCGGACGGGAAGTCCTTGCGGAGCAGCAGCTCGTCGTACCCGAACCGCGCGGCGTACCGGGCCCTTTCGGCGGTGCCGACCACACCGACGACACGGCGCGCCCCGGCCAGCCGGGCGAACTGGGCCGCGAGCGTGCCGACGGAGCCGGCGGCGGCATGGATCAGCACGCTGTCTCCCGGCCGCACCCGCCCGACGGTGTTGACCAGGTCGTAGGCGGTCGGCGCACCCCAGCCGAGCCCCGCTGCCGTCCTGAGCGGCAGGTCGCCGACGGCCAGTGCGAGCGCGGCGGGCGCCAGGACGACCTCGGCGTGGGCGCCCGAGGTCGTCAGCGCGGTGACGGCCTCGCCGACGCGGCCCGTGTCGACGCCGGCGCCGACCGCGACGACGCGTCCGGATGCCTCGAACCCCGGGACGAAGGGGCGCGGTACGGCGAAGCGGCCGTCCCGGACCATGGCGTCACCCCACTGGATCCCGGCGTAGGCGACACGGATCGCGACCTGCCCGGGGCCCGGAACGGGCGTATCGACCTCGGTGACCCGGTAGCGGTCATCGGTATCGAGAACGACGGCCTTCATGATTACAGCCTCCTGCGTCGACTCAGTATCCTTATATCCGAGGACGGTAGATGTATCAGGTACCTGAGTCAACCCATGGACCTGAGAGTTGAAGGGATGTGTGTGGTGGAAGCCCCGGTCGAGAACGGTCTCTGCGCCCGGATCAGGCGCTCGGAGCAGGCGCTGATGGCGCATCACGAGTCGGTGCTGCGCGCCTACGGGCTGACCATGACGCAGTACACCGTGCTGTTGGTCCTCGCGCGCGAGGACGGCATGTCCGGCGCTCAGCTGTCGCGGGCGTGCGGCGTCACGCAGCAGACCATGAGCAGCGTGCTGACGAACATGGAGGCCAAGGGTCTGATCCGCCGCGAGACGTCACCCGTCCACGCCAAGGTGCAGATCGCCACCCCGACCGATGCCGGACGGGACCTGCTGGACCGCGCCTACGGAGAGGTGGCCGTCCTGGAGCGCGCGCTCGCCGAGGCCTTCACGCCCGCCGAACACGCTTCCCTGTGCGAACTCCTGGAGCGCGCCACCGCCGTCCTCGTCCGGCAGACCCGTTCCGCCTAGGCGCCGCCCGGTCGAACCCGGGCCCCGCGGTGGCATCCGGGGTTCTGTCGCGATCCCGGCGTGGCGGCCGCGTCGCGGCGGGACGCGGGGGCCGGGCCGGTCGTAGGGGCACGCCCCCGTCGGCGCCCGGTGCCGTCGGGCCCGGTTCAGGTCGTCGGGCGTCTCAGCGTGGCCGCATTCCGTCCAAGACCACCTCGAAGATCCGCTCCCGGGGTGCCGGATCCGCTCCCAGCTGCTCCAGGGCCCTGCCGGTGCCGGCCAGGAGGGCGATGAACTCCGGCAGGCCCAGCTCCGGGCGGACCGCCCCGGCCCGCTGCGCCCCGGCCAGCAGATCGCCCAGCCGGGCCTGGATCTCCACGGTCGGCCCCTGCAGGGACGCGTGGACGTCCACCCCGGCCGCGGCGAGGGCCTGGGCCAGCTCGTTCTTTCCCTCGGACTGCTCCACCACCAGGCGGAAGCAGGCGAAGAAGGCTTCGACGGGACCCGCCTCGGCGGCCAGTCGCGCCGTCCGGGCCGCCATTTCCTCCAGCCTGCCCACCATCACCGCCTCCAGCAGCGCCTCCTTGGTCGGGAAGTGCCTGAAGAGCGTGCCGACTCCGACCCCGGCGATGCGCGCGATCTCCTCGGTCGGTACGCCGACGCCACGGGTGGTGAACACCTCCGTGGCCACGTCCAGCAGCCTGGCCCGGTTACGGGCCGCGTCCGCCCGCAGCGGACGCTCCCGAGCGTCACCCATCCCTCTCCCACCCTTCGCCGTCGACGGCGGAACCCTGGACAACCGGAGTCTCCAGTCCGTATCGTCGAAACGGAGTTGCCAGTCCGATTCTAGCCGTGGATCACACCGGAGGTTCGTCATGTCCGAAGCCCTGTCGCCGCGCGAGGTCTTCCAGAAGCTGATCGAAGGAATCGGTGCGGGACGGTACACGGAGCTCGCGGAGTTCTACGCCGAGGACGCCGTGGTGGAGACGGTCCTCGCGCCGGTCGGTCCGCGCCGGGTCGAGGGACGGGCCGCGCTCGCGGAGCGGTTCGCCCGGGTCGCCGCGAGTTCGCCCCTGGAACTGACCCCGGCGAACGTGGTCGTGCGGGAGACCGACGACGCGGAGGTGATCGTCGCCGAGTTCGACTACCACGTGTACCACCGGGTCACCGGACGGAGTTTCGAGGCCGCCAACATCCAGGTGCTACGGGTCCGCGACGGCCTGATCGTCAGCAGCCGGGACTACCACGACCACCTCGCCCTCGCCGTGGCCGGCGGCAACCTGCCCGAGCTGGTGGCGGCCCTGGAAGGCGCGTAGCGGCCCCTCGTGCCGCCCCCCGTGACCAGCCGTGTGCCGGCCGGAGGCTTCGAGGGGCCGCCACGCCCGGCGCGGCGTAGCCTCGTGCTCAGGGCCCAGTCGTCGTCCGCCGCCGCCGGCCGCGCGGCGAGCCGGGCCCGGACCGGACGGGACGGGACCGCGGGAGGACATGTGACCGCACTCGGTGAATCGATCGGGATCGACGCCTCGACCGTGCTGGTCCTGGGACAGGAACTCGCCGTCGAGCGCGGGCAGCCGGACGTCGCCAACGCCCTCGTCCACCGGACCGGCGACACCCTGGTGCTCGTCGACACCGGTGTCACCGAAGCCTTCCGCGCGGCACTGCGCGAGGCCGCCGACCGCGTCGGACCCTGGTCGCGGGCGCTGGTACTCACCACGCACGGCCATCCGGACCACATCGGCAACAACGACCTGGCCGATGAACTGGGCGTACCGGTCGAGCACTTCCTGCCCGCCCGGGACCTCGACCAGATCCGGGACCCGGTGGCGTACTGGACGCGGGCCTTCGAGCGCATCGCCGGACCGGCACCGGGGCCGGCGCCCGAGCAGTCCGCCGAGCGGCTGCTCTCGCTCTTCCGACCGCTCCGGCCCTTCGGCGCGACGACCCGGACCTACGAGGAGCGGCCGCTGGAACGGATCCGCATCGGCTCGCTCCGGTTCACCGGCTGGACCTTCGCCGACGGCGCGGTCCGTGTGCTGCGCAGTCAGGGCCACTGCGCGGGGCACGTGATCGTGCACCTGAGGGACTGCGGAGTCCTGCACCTGTCCGACGAGGGCAACGGACCCTGCGGTGCGATGGCCGACGCCGACCAGCTCAAGATCCAGACCGTGCTCGGCGCGGTCGCCCTCCTCTTCGAGGAGGGACGGGCCGCAGTCCTCACCGACGGGCACACCTTCACCGTGCGCAGCGGCGCCGAGGTGGTGTCCTACCTGGACGGGATCCTGGAGCAGGCCACCGCGCTGCAGGAAGCGGCCCTCGGGCTGACCGGGGAGAGCGGGCGGGCCGTGCCCGGTGCGTTCACCGCCCGGTACGCGGAGAGCGCCGCCGAACTCGGCGTCAGCGGCGCCAACCCGGACGCGATGTTCACCGCCTTGATGGCGGTGAACCAGCTCCAGGAGCTCGGCCTGCGGCCGCAGACCGGCGACGCCGAAGCGCCCTGGTCCCGGCCCCCGCTCCACGACGGCCGACCGCCCCACCCGGCCCCACCCGACGGCTGAACCCCGCTCCCGCGCGCGGTGGCTGCGCGATCGCGCCGCCCTCGGGACCCTGCGGTCAGCGCGGGCTCCCGGCACCGGCTCCCCGCACCGTCAGGCCGACGAGGAGGAACCCCAGGAGGAAGCATCCGGCCGCCGCGAGCGCCGACGCGTGCAGACCCGGGATGCGGCCCTCGCCGCCGACGAGCGTGCCGAACAGCGCGACCCCGATCGCATGGCCCGCCTGACGCGACACGTTGAAGGAGGCCGAGGCCACGCCCGCGTGCTCGGCCGGGGCCGCCTCCATGATCGCCACCGTTGCCGCCACGACGGTCAGCGGCGTCGCGAGTCCCGTCGCCATCAGGGCGAAGAGCAGTACGGGGTAGGGGGTTTGCGGCCCGGCGGCGAGCCAGCCCAGGAAGCCCGCCGCCCCCAGCAGCAGTGCCCCGGCCATGGGGACGTACGGTCCGGTGCGGGTGGCGACCCGGCTCGACAGCGGTGCGGCGAGGAAGCCCATGCAGACGGACGGCAGCAGGGCCAGCCCGGTCTCCAGCGCGCCGAAGCCGCGGTCCCGCTGGAAGTACAGCGTCGCGACGAAGAGCATCCCGTAGTAGCCCAGGCTGAGCAGCAGGCCGACGGCGTTCGTCGTGCTCACCCGACGGTCGCGGAGCAGGGACGGTGGCAGCAGCGGCCTCCTGCCGTCCGGCCGGGCGGCGAGGGACCTCTCCAGGTGTCGTTCCACCAGGACGAAGCCGGTCAGGGCCGCCGCTCCCACCGCGAAGGCGGCGAGCACCCGGGGAGAGGTCCAGCCGTCCGGCCCCGCCCCGTTGAGCGCGCCGGCCACCGCGACGAGACCGAGGACACCGAGCAGCAGGCCCAACGGGTCCATCCGTCCGGTCCCCCGCGGCCGGTCCGGTACCCGGACGTGGCGCAGCGTCAGCACGGCGGCGAGCGCGGCCACCGGCAGGTTCACCCAGAACACCCACCTCCAGTCCAGCCCCGAGACGAGCAGCCCCCCGACCACCGGCCCGGCGCCGAACGCCACGGCCGACACCAGACCCCAGACGCCCACCGCCCGGGCCCGCTGAACGCCGTCCGGGTAGGCCGCCCGCAGCAGGGCGAAGGAGGCCGGTACGAGGAAGGCCGCTCCGGCACCCTGGGCGAGCCGGCACCCGACCAGCGCCACGGCCGAGGGGGAGAGGGCGCAGCCGGTCGAGGCCAGGGTGAACACGGCCAGCCCGAAGAGGTAGAGGGGCCGGTGCCCGAAGCGGTCGCCGAGCCCGCCCCCGAGGAGCAGCAGGCCGGCGAAGAGGGTGCTGTACCCGTCGACGATCCATTGCAGGCCGGAAGCGCCGACGTGCAGGGATCCCTGGATGCCCGGTACGGCCACGTTGACGACGGTCACGTCGAGCATGACGAGGAAGTGGCCGAGGCTCAGGGCGATGAGCGGCGGCAGGGGCAGCTTCGGGCGCTTGCGCGCGACCACCTCGCCCTGCCGGGCGAAGGCGTCGGATCCAGCGGGGACGGGCGTGGACGGGGCGGGGAAGTCCGTGGAACTCATGACGTCAGTCTCGACGCGGGACACTTCGCCGGTCGACGAACCGTGGACTGCCTACGATGGGGCCGTGACCACCCGAAACGGTTCCCGCGGCGACCGGTTGAACCGGCAGCCCGACATCGCCCGCGCCGCCGCCCTGATCGCCGACGCCTCCCGCGCGAGCATGCTGAAGTCGCTGGGCGACGGCCGCGGGCTGTCGGCCAAGGTGCTCGCCGCGGAGGCGGGGATCGGCGCTCCGACGGCGAGCGCCCACTTGGCCCGGCTCGTCGAGGCCGGTCTGATCACGGTGGAGAGCGCGGGGCGCAGCCGGTACTACCGGCTGGCAGGCCCCGAAGTCAGCCTCGCGCTGGAAGCCCTCGCGGTGATCGCACCCCCGCTCCCGGTCACGACGCTGCGGGAGAGCAGTGCCGCGAACGCCCTGCGCCGGTCCCGCACCTGCTACGACCACCTGGCGGGCCGGCTCGGGGTCGCGCTGATGGGCGGCCTCCTCGCCCACGGCATCCTGGCCGGACACGACGGCACCCACGACCGGGACGCAGCGGTGCGCGACCGGGCGCGCGGCTACGGACACGACCACGACTACCGGCTCACACCGGCTGGCCGGGACGCGCTGGGGCGTTTCGGCATCGACGTGGCCGCCCTGCCCGGCCGTCGGCCGCTGGTCCGGTACTGCGTGGACTGGAGCGAACAGCAGCACCACCTGGCCGGGGGAGTGGGGGCGGCCGTCACCGCGAGGCTGTTCCGGCTCGGCTGGCTGCGCCACGGCGTGAGCCCGCGCGTCGTCCACCTCACCGACGCCGGTGCCGAGGGCATCGCCGACTGGCTCGGGCTGCACCCGGAGGGCTGACCCCGGAGGACCGACCCCGGAGGACGACGCGGCCTAACGGCGCGCGCGCTGGGACTCGACCATCTGCCGTACGGTGCCGTCGACGTCCGTCCGCGCCTGGATCCGCTCGGCGAACCCGGGGAACTGTCCGGCGATGGCGCTCAGCAACCGCAGCTCCAGCGGGGCCACGTTGACCTCGCAGAGGTCGCGGCGCACGGCCCGTACGACGGCGTCGGCGACCTGGCCGGGCGTGACGGTCCTGATGCCGTTCGGCGTCGTGGCACCGGTGTCCGCGAACATCCCGGCGTCCCGGACGAAACCCGGCTGGACCAGGGACACCCCCACCCCCGTGCCCCTGAGCTCCTGGCGCAGGGCGAGGGCGAATCCGCGCAGCCCGAACTTGGTCGCGTTGTACAACGAGGTCGACCTCGACGCCGCCTTGCCGGAGATGGATCCGACCAGCACGATGTGGCCTCGGCCGCGGGCGACCATGTGCTCCGCGAGCAGCCGGGACAGCAGGAGGGGCGCGCGCAGGTTGACGTCGAGGGCGCGGTCGAGCTGCTCCTCGGTGTAGTCCAGGAGTTCGCCGCTGGCGGGCAGCGCGGCGTTCGCGACGAGGACGTCCGCCTCGGCGCAGGCCCCGGCGAGGCGGACGACGTCGGACCTGACGGCGAGGTCGGCGACGACGGTGCGGGCGCCGCAGGCGTCCGCCGTGGCCTTGAGGGCCTCCGGCCGCCGGCCGGTGACCGTGAGGCGGGCCCCCCGCGCGGTCAGCCGTGCGGCCAGGGTGGAACCGATGCCCCCGGTGGCCCCGGTGAGCAGAACGTTCGATCCGGAAATGTCCACAACGACTCCTGTGTGACGTCCCTCTACTGTTCGTTCGAACGAACAGTAGGGACCGCTCCGCCCCGTGTCCACACCCGGTCCCCCCAACTCCCCCCTCCCGCAAGGGCGTCCGGGCAGGTCGATGGGGCAGAATGCCGACATGCCCCATGCCTCCGACACCCGCCAGAGCATCATCGACGCCGTACTGCGGATCATCGGGCAGGACGGCGTCGCGGCCGTCACCAACCGGCGGATCGCCAAGGAGGCCGGGGTCTCGCTCGGTTCCGTCACCTACCACTTCGCCACCCAGCACGAGCTGCTGCGCGAGAGCCTGCTGTACTTCGTGGCCGAGGAGACCCGGCACTTCAGCGCGCTCGCGGGCTCCTGCGCCGACGAGCGCTTCGACATCGGGCAGGCCGCCGAGGCGGTGGCGCGGGTCGCCGGCGGCAACGCCTTCGACAGCCGCCACATCGCCCCCTTCGAGCTGTACGTCCAGGCCGGGCGCGACGAGCGGCTGCGCGCCGCCGCCACCGAGTGCTTCGCCGCCTACGACCTCCTGGCCGCCCGGATCCTGGCCCAGCTCGGCGTGCCCGACCCCGAACGCCTCGCGGGCGTGGCCGTCGCCCTGGTCTTCGGGCAGCAGCTGCGCCGCCTGGCCACCGGCGCCCCCGCGGAGGACCTCGTCGACGCCCTGCTGGTCCTGACGGAGTGCGCCGCGCCGCGGATTCCGTAGGCGCCGACGGGTGATCCGAGCGCCGCGAACGCGCCGATCAGCTCCCGCCCCGCGCCGCCCCGCTCCCGCCCCGCGCCGCCCGCCTGCGACGGGCCGCCCCGACACCCTCGAGGGTGGGCGAAATACCCCGATCCGCCCCATATCTCCCCGTAGTGGCGGGAAGTGACTCCCGTCACTTCCCGTGACCGATGGGACATGCCTCCGCAAGACCGGGGCAGGCGGGCCCGAGCATCGCCACCGCGGGCAGTCCGCGGTGCCGGAATCGGAGGTACAGCGCGTCGTGTCCGAGCAGACGACCATCCACATCGCCGGGACCTGGCGTTCCGCGGTATCAGGGGCCACCCGAGAGGTCCTCGACCCGGCCGACGGCACCGTCCTCGCCGTCGTCGCCGAGGCAGGTGCCGCGGACACCGACGCGGCCGTCGGCGCGGCCCGCGCCGCCTTCGACAGCGGCCAGTGGCCCCGGACCCCCGTCCCGGAGCGGGCCGCACTGCTGCGCCGCACCGCCGACCTGCTCGACCGCGACCGCGAGCGCCTCGGACTCCTGGAGAGCCGTGACGCGGGCAAGACCCTGGAAGAGGGCCGTGTGGACGTGGACTGCGTCGCCGCCGCCTTCCGCTACTTCGCCGACCTCGTCGCCGGCGAGAGCGCGGGACGCGTCGTGGACGCCGGGACCCCCGAAGTCCACAGCGTCGTCGTCCACGAGCCCGTCGGGGTCTGCGCCCTGATCACCCCCTGGAACTACCCGCTCCTCCAGGCCTCCTGGAAGATCGCTCCCGCCCTCGCCGCCGGCAACACCTTCGTGCTCAAGCCCAGCGAGATCACCCCGCTGTCCACCGCGGCCCTCATCGGCCTGCTGGTGGAGGCCGGTCTGCCGGCCGGTGTCGCCAACCTGGTCACCGGCCCCGGCGACCCCGTCGGCGCGCGCCTCGCGGCCCACCCCGACGTGGACCTCGTCTCCTTCACCGGCGGACTCACCAGCGGTACGAAGGTGATGCGCGCGGCCGCCGACTCCGTCAAGAAGGTCGCCCTCGAACTCGGCGGCAAGAACCCCAACGTGGTCTTCGCCGACGCCTGCGCCACCGAAGAGGGCTTCGACACCGCCGTCGACCAGGCCCTCAACGCCGCCTTCATGCACAGCGGCCAGGTCTGCTCCGCCGGCTCCCGCCTCATCGTCGAGGAGGGCGTCGCCGATCGCTTCGTCGCCGAACTCGCCCGCCGGGCCGACCGGATCCGCCTCGGCCGCGGCACCGACCCGGGCGTGGAGTGCGGACCGCTGGTCTCGGCCGCCCAGCGCGAGCGCACCGAGGAGTACGTGGCCTCGGCCCTCGCCGAGGGCGCCGTGCTCCGCGCGGGCGGACACCGCCCCGACGGGCCCGGCTACTTCTACCGGCCGACCGTGCTGGACCGCTGCCACCGCGGGATGCGCGTCGTACGGGAGGAGGTCTTCGGGCCGGTCCTGACCGTCGAGACCTTCCGTACCGAGGCGGAGGCCGTCGCGCTGGCGAACGACACCGAGTACGGGCTGGCCGGCGCGGTGTGGACCTCCGACCCGGGCCGCGGCCGCCGCGTGGCGGGCCGGCTGCGCCACGGCACCGTCTGGATCAACGACTTCCACCCCTACCTCCCGCAGGCCGAGTGGGGCGGCTTCGGCAAGTCCGGCACCGGACGCGAACTGGGGCCCTCGGGCCTGGCCGAGTACCGCGAGTCCAAGCACGTGTACCAGAACCTCGCCCCCCGCCCCGTGCGCTGGTTCGCGGGCTGAAGGAGGAACAGAGCCATGAACACCCCCACGCATGCCCCCACGCCCATCCCCGCCCCCACCCCCGTGGAGCAGGAGTACGACTACGTCGTCGTCGGCGGCGGCACCGCCGGCTCGGTGATCGCCTCCCGCCTGACCGAGGACCCCGACGTCACCGTCGCCGTCATCGAGGGCGGCCCCAGCGACGTCGACCGCCCCGAAGTGCTCACCCTGCGCCGCTGGATGGGGCTGCTCGGCGGCGAGCTCGACTACGACTACCCCACCACCGAGCAGCCCCGCGGCAACTCGCACATCCGTCACAGCCGCGCCCGCGTCCTGGGGGGCTGTTCCTCCCACAACACCCTCATCGCCTTCAAGCCGCTCCCGTCCGACTGGGACGAGTGGGAACGGTCGGGAGCCGAGGGCTGGCACGCCGCCGCCATGGACCCGTACTTCGACAGGCTCCTGAACAACATCGTCCCGGTGGCCGAGAAGGACCGCAACGCCATCGCGCGCGACTTCGTCGACTCCGCGCAGACCGCCCTGGGCGTCCCGCGCGTCGAGGGGTTCAACGAGAAGCCCTTCCACGAGGGGGCCGGATTCTTCGACCTCGCCTACCATCCGGAGGACAACAAGCGCTCCTCCGCGTCGGTGGCCTACCTCCACCCCGTCATGGACGAACGCCCCAACCTCCGGATCCTCCTGGAGACCTGGGCCCACCGCCTCGAACTCGACGGCACCCGCGCGCGCGGCGTCCACGTACGCGCCAAGGACGGGACGCAGTCCCTGGTCACCGCGCGCCGCGAGGTACTGGTGTGCGCCGGAGCCGTCGACACCCCGCGGCTGCTGCTGCACTCGGGCATCGGCCCCCGCGCCGACCTGGAGGCCCTCGGCATCCCCCCGCTGCACGACCTGCCCGGAGTCGGGGAGAACCTGCTCGACCACCCCGAATCGGTGATCGTCTGGGAGACCGACGGCCCGATTCCCGAGAACTCCGCGATGGACAGCGACGCCGGGCTCTTCGTCCGGCGCGACCCCGACTCCGCCGGGCCCGACCTGATGTTCCACTTCTACCAGGTCCCCTTCACCGACAACCCCGAGCGCATCGGCTACGAACGCCCCGCGCACGGGGTGTCGATGACCCCGAACATCCCCAAGCCCCGCAGCCGCGGCCGCCTCTACCTGACCAGCGCGGACCCCGAGGTCAAACCGGCCCTGGACTTCCGCTACTTCACCGACGAGGACGACTACGACGGCCGGACCCTGGTGGACGGCATCAAGCTCGCCCGCGAGATCGCCGCGACCCCGCCGCTGGCCGGCTGGCTCAAGCGCGAGGTGTGCCCCGGTCCGGAGATCACCGGCGACGAGGAGCTGAGCGCCTACGCCCGCTCCGTCGCGCACACCGTCTACCACCCCGCCGGAACCTGCCGGATGGGCGCCGTCGACGATCCCGGCGCCGTGGTGGGACCGGACCTGAAGATCCGCGGACTCGAAGGCATCCGCATCGCGGACGCCTCCGTCTTCCCGACGATGCCCGCGGTCAACCCGATGATCGGAGTGCTCATGGTCGGCGAGAAGGCAGCAGAGCTGCTGGCCCGGGAAGGCGGTACCCGATGAACACCGCCCCCGCCGCCACATCCCCCGCCGCCACCCCCTCGGCACCCCCCGTCTTCGCCGTGGACGGCCTCTGGAAGGTCTTCGGCCCCGAGAAGGCCGCCGCCAGGGTCCCCGGCTCCGCCGACGCCACCGGCCTGTCCGCCGCCGAACTGCGCGAGCGCACCGGCTGCACCGCCGCCGTCCGCGACGTCACCTTCGACGTCCGCAAGGGCGAGGTCTTCGTCGTGATGGGCCTGTCCGGCTCCGGCAAGTCAACCCTCGTACGCTGCCTCACCCGGCTCATCGAACCCACCGCCGGAAGCCTGGCCATCGACGGCGAGGACGTCCTCGCCATGGACGCCGCCCGGCTGCGCGCCCTGCGCCGCCACCGCGCCGCCATGGTCTTCCAGCACTTCGGCCTCCTCCCGCACCGCAACGTCCTGGACAACGTCGCGTACGGACTGGAGATCCAGGGCGTCGGCCGCGGCGACCGCCGGGACAAGGCCGCCGAACTCGTCGCCAAGGTCGGCCTCGAAGGACTGGAGGAGCGCCGCCCCGGCCAGCTCTCCGGAGGCCAGCAGCAGCGCGTCGGCCTGGCCCGCGCCCTCGCCGCCGACCCCGAAGTCCTGCTGTTCGACGAGCCGTTCAGCGCGCTCGACCCCCTCATCCGGCGGGAGATGCAGGAGGAGGTCGCCCGGCTCCACCACGAGGAGGGCCGCACCATGGTCTTCATCACCCACGACCTCGCCGAGGCCCTGCGCCTGGGCGACCGGATCGCGCTGATGCGCGACGGCCGCATCGTGCAGCTCGGCACGCCCGAGGAGATCGTCGGCTCGCCCGCCGACGACTACGTACGGGACTTCGTCCGCGACGTCCCCCGCGAGCAGGTGCTCACCGTCCGCAGCGCGATGCGCCCCGCGGCCGCGGGCGAAGCGGAGCGGGGACCGGCACTGGCCCCGGCCACCACCGTGGTCGAGGCCATCCAGGCCGTCGCCCGTAGCGGCGGCCCGGCCCGTGTCGTCGACCACGGCCGCTGCCTGGGCGTGGTGGACGACGCCGGGCTGCTCGCCGTCGTGGCCGGACTCCCGGCCGGCACCGGACGGGGGGTGGCGGCATGACCCGCCCGGCCCGTCCCGCGGCCCCCGCCCCCGACGCGAGGAGGTGGTGCGCGTGACCGCGACCCCGACCCCGACCCACACCCCGACCCACACCCGCGCCGCCGCCCCTTCGCAGGCCCCGCAGTCCGTCGAACGGTCCGCCGGCCCGGGTTCCGCCGACACCGCGTCCGCCCCCCAGGACCGCCCCCGCAGACCCCTGGCCGCCCTCGCCGCGCGCCGCGGGGTCCTCGTCCCGATGGGCGTCGCCATCGCCCTGCTGATCCCGCTCGCCGTGGCCTTCCCGGGCGCCGGCAGCTGGCCCGCGGCCCTCACGGCCGACCTGTCCGGCCCGCTCGGCCGCGCCGGCGACTGGATCATCGACCACCGTGACAGCCACCCCCTTTTCCTCTACTTCTTCGGCCACATCAGCAACGCCGTCGTGGTGTCCGTACGCGCCGTGTACGTCCTCCTGCTCGCCGCCGGCTGGACCGGGGTCACCGCCCTGGCCGCCCTCGTCGCCTGGCGCCTCGCGGGCATCCGCCTCGCCCTGACCTGCGCCGCCGCCTTCGTCGCCTGCGGCCTGCTCGGCATGTGGGTGCCGACCATGCAGACCCTCGCGCTGATGGCCGTCGCCGTCGCGGCCTCCGTCGTACTGGGCGCCCTGCTCGGCCTCGCCGCGGGGCTCTCCCCGCGCGCCGACCGCGTCCTGCGTCCCGTACTCGACACCATGCAGATCCTGCCGGCCTTCGCGTACCTGCTGCCGATGGTGCTCGTCTTCGGCATCGGCGTGCCCGCCGCGGTCCTCGCCACCGTCGTCTACGCCGCGCCGCCCATGGCCCGCCTCACCGCCCTCGGCCTGCGCGACGCCGACGCGGGCGTCCTGGAAGCAGCCGCCTCGCTCGGCGCCACCGGACGCCAGCGACTGCTGACCGCCCGCCTCCCGCTCGCCCGCCGACAGCTCCTGCTCGGCGTCAACCAGGCCATCATGACGGGCCTGTCCATGGCCGTCATCGCCTCCGTGATCGGCGCGGGCGGCCTCGGCGACCGCGTCTACCAGGCCCTCGCCTCCGTCGACGTCGGCGCGGCCCTGGCCGCGGGCATCCCGATCGTGCTGCTCGCCGTCGTACTGGACCGCACCGCCGACGCCGCGGGCCGCCGGATCGGCGCCACCCCCGTGCCCGCCCGCGAACGGCACCTGCTGCGGCGGGTGTTCTCCGGCTGGTACGGCCGGCTGCTCACCTTCCTCGTGGCGGTGGCCGCCGCCGTCGCGGGCCGCGTCGCCGGAAGCTCCCTGTGGCCCGGGTCCTGGACCGTCCCCCTCGCCGACCCGGTGAACTCGGCCGTCGCCTGGATGACCGGCCACCTCTACTCGGGCGTCCCCGTAGTCGGCGGCACCGCCGACTGGGCCGCCCGGTTCACCGGCTGGATCCTCGACCCGCTGCGCTCCGGACTCCAGGCCGCCCCCTGGTGGCTGCTCCTCCTGCTGGCCTGCGCGCTCGCCCTCCTCGCGGGCACCTGGCGCACCGCACTCACCGCCGTCCTCGCCCTCGGCGCCGTCGGAGCGCTCGGCGTGTGGGAAGCCTCCCTGGACACCCTCTCCCAGGTCCTGGCCGCCGTCGCGGTCACGCTCGTACTCGGCTTCGCGATCGCCGTGGGCGCCGCCCGCAGCGCCCGGGCGGAGCGGCTGCTGCGGCCCGTCCTCGACGTGTGCCAGACCCTGCCGCAGTTCGTCTACCTCATCCCCGTGGTCGCGCTGTTCGGCGTCGGCCGCGCACCGGCCGCCGCGGCCGCCGTGGTGTACGCGCTGCCGGCCGTCGTACGGATCACCGCACAGGGCCTGCGCGAGGTGGACCCGAACGTCGTGGAATCCGTCCGCTCGCTCGGCGCGACCCGCGCCCAACTGCTGCGACAGGTCCAACTGCCCCTCGCCCGACCCGCGTTGCTCCTGGCCGTCAACCAGGCCGTGGTCCTCGTCCTCGCCGTCGTCATCATCGGCGGCCTGGTCGGCGGTGGCGCGCTCGGCTACGACGTCGTCCTCGGCCTCGCCCAGGGCGACCTCGCCACCGGCCTGGTGGCCGGGGCCGCGATCGTCTGCCTCGGCCTGCTGCTCGACCGCCTCACCCAGCCCGCGAAGGAGGCCTGACATGCGCTCCGCACACCCCCGGCGCCCCCTCGGCCGCCGCGCCGCGGCCGTACTGGCCGCCACGACCGCCCTCGCCGCCCTCACCGGCTGCGGGGCGGCCGACATGACCCGCCAGTCCTCCCCGTACGCCGCGGCGCAGGGCGCGAAGACCGTCACCCTCTCCGTCCAGTCGTGGGTCGGTGCCCAGTCGAACACCGCCGTCGCCGCCTACCTCCTCGAACACGAGCTGGGCTACCGCGTGGACACCGTCCAGGTCGACGAGGTCCCCGCCTGGGACGCCCTCAGCCAGGGCCGCGTCGACGCGATCCTGGAGGACTGGGGCCACCCCGAGCAGGAGAAGCGGTACGTCGAAGGGAAGAAGACCATCACCCCCGGCGGGGACCTCGGGGTGACGGGCCACATCGGCTGGTTCGTCCCCACCTACTTCGCCGAGGCCCATCCCGACGTCACCGACTGGAAGAACCTCGACAAGTACGCCGACCTGCTGCGCACGCCGGAGAGCCGGGGCAAGGGCCAGCTGATGGACGGCTCCCCGTCCTACGTCACGAACGACAAGGCGCTGGTGAAGAACCTGGGCCTCGGCCTCGAAGTCGTCTTCGCCGGCTCCGAGGCCGCGCAGATCACCCAGATCAAGCAGTTCGCGAAGGAGCACAAGCCCTTCCTGACGTACTGGTACGAGCCCCAGTGGCTCTTCGAACGCGTCCCGATGACCGAGGTGAAACTCCCCGAGTACACCGAAGGCTGCGCCGACGATCCGCAGAAGGTGGCCTGCGCCTACCCGCACACACCGCTGCAGAAGTACCTGAACACGCGCTTCGCGGACTCGGGCGGCAAGGCGGCCGAATTCCTGAAGAAGTTCCACTGGACCAAGGCGCAGCAGAACGAGGTGTCCCTGATGATCGCCGAGGAGAAGCTCTCGCCGCAGCAGGCGGCGAAGAGGTGGGTGGAGCACAACGAGAGCGTGTGGAAGCCCTGGCTGACCTGACGTCCGCGCACCCGCACCGCCCGCCGGCCCGCCCGGTCACCGGCTCAGGTGCCGAGCGGGTGGCCGGTCGTCGCGTCCACGTGGTCGGGGACCTCCTCGTGGCGATCGCCCACCGTCGGCGTCCCGGTGGGCTCGAACAGCAGGATGGCGGCGCCGGACGGAGCGTGGGGCTTGTGCTCCGTACCCCGGGGAACGGTGAAGACCGACCCCCGGGGGAGCAGGACCGTACGCTCCCCGGCGGGCTCGCGCAGGGAGATGTGCAGCTCTCCGTCCAGGACCAGGAAGAACTCGTCGGTGTCGTCGTGGACGTGCCAGAGGTGTTCGCCCTCGACCTTGGCGACGCGGACGTCGTAGTCGTTGACCCGCGTGACGATACGGGGGCTCCACAGGGCGTCGAAGGAGGCCAGGGCCTCGCTGAGGGAAATGGGTCCGTTGCTCATGGGCTCATCCTGGGGCGTTACGCACGGCCGGTGTGAGTGCTAGGAATTGCACATGCCGAAAGAATCCTCGCAAGGGGTGCGCGCGGCCGGCGCGCACCGGGTCGTCGTGATCGTGGACGAGAACTCGAACCCGTTCGAGCTCAGCTGCGCGATCGAGGTCTTCGGCCTGCGCAGACCCGAGCTCGGCCGTGATCTCTACGACTTCCGGCTCTGCTCTCCCGGGCCCCGCACCCTGATGCGAGACGGGTTCTTCACCCTCACCGGAGTCGCCGGTCTGGAAGCGGCCGACGAGGCCGACACCCTGGTCGTCCCCAACCGCCCCGATGTGGAGGTGCCCCGACGGCCCGCCGTGCTCGACGCCGTCCGACGGGCGCACGCGCGCGGTGCCCGCCTGATCGGCTTCTGCAGCGGCGCCTTCACCCTGGCCGAGGCCGGAGTCCTCGACGGGCGCCGGGCCACCGCGCACTGGCAGTGGGCCGATTCCTTCCGGGACCGCTTCCCTTCCGTCCACCTCGAAGCGGACGTGCTCTTCGTGGACGACGGTGACATCCTCACCGCCGCCGGGAGCGCGGCCGCGCTCGACCTCGGGCTGCACGTGGTCCGCCGCGACCACGGTGCGGAGGTCGCCAACTCCGTGAGCCGGCGACTGGTCTTCGCGGCGCACCGCGACGGCGGGCAGCGCCAGTTCGTGGAGCGCCCCGTCCCCGACCTGCCGGACGAGTCCCTGGCGCCCGTCCTGGCCTGGGCCCAGGAACGGCTGGACACGGTGCTGACCGTGTCCGACCTCGCGGCGCGCGCGGCGGTCAGTCCGGCGACGCTGCACCGCCGCTTCCGGGCCCAACTGGGGACGACGCCCCTGTCGTGGCTCACGGGGGAACGGCTCGCCCTCGCATGCCGGTTGATCGAGCGGGGCGAGTCCCGCTTCGAGGTGGTCGCGCGGCGGAGCGGACTCGGCACCGCCGCCAATCTGCGCGCCCTGATGCGCCGCGAGACCGGCGTCGCTCCGTCGGCGTACCGGCGCCGGTTCGGCGCCGGTACGAGGTGACGGCGGGACGGCCGGGTCCGCGCGCCGGAAGCGGCGGGCCTCTCACACCGTTTTGATGCCGCCGCCCTCGACGTGGTAGTCGGCGCCGGTCACGCTGGCCGCGCGGTCCGAGACGAGGAAGGCGACGACGGAGGCGACCTCGTCGGGTTCGACCATGCGGCCGGTGGTCATGCCCATCGCCGACGGCACACCGGACACGAAATCGCGGTGCCCGACGCCGTTCGCCCCGGCGAGGCGGGCGCCGAAACCGTCGGCGTCCTCCCACATGCCGGTTCGCGTCGGCCCCGGGGAAACCGTGTTCACGCGTACGCCCCTGGGGCCGAACTCCTCGGACAGCGCCTTGCCGAACGCGTTGAGGCCCGCTTTCGCGACGCCGTACTCGATGGGACCCGTGCCCGGCATGCGGGCGCTCATGGACGAGATGTTCACCACCGAGCCACGGCGTTCCAGGATGCTCGGCAGCAGCCGTCGGGTGACGCGTACCGTCCCGAACAGGTTGACCTCGAAACTCTGCGCCCACAGGGCGTCGTCCGTGGCGAGGAACCCGTTCAGGGTGAACTCGTCTCCTCCTCCCAGGTTGTTGACCAGGATGTCCACGCCGCCGAGTGCCGCGAGCGCCTGCGTCCCCAGTTCCTCGGCGCCCTCCGGAGTGCTCAGGTCGACCGCGACCGCGTGGGCGCCGGTCTCCTTCAGTTCGGCCGTGACCGTGCGGGCCGCACCGACCACGCGGACCCCCTCGGCGACGAGCTGCCGGGTGATCGCGAGGCCGACGCCCCGGCTCGCCCCGGTCACGACCGCGGCCTTGCCCGCGAGATTGAGCTCCATGTCGGACTCCTTCAATTCTTCGAAGTTTTTGAACCTCAGGTACAAAACAAGCCCATAAAAAATGGGGCGGGCCGTCGCCGTGCGCCGCCGGACTACAGAGCGCCCATCGCCGCGTCCACGACCCGCCGCAACTGCGTGCCGTCCCGGTCGGTCTTCGCCAGCACCCGCATGCCGATCACCGTCGCGAGCAGCCAGGCGGCCACCGCCGCCGCGTCGCGCCCGCCGTCGATCTCGCCGGCCCGCTGGCCCGCCTCGACGGTCGCCCGGAACGCGCTCTCCGTCCGCGCGAACATCATGCGTACGGTGTCGGCCGTACCGGGGTCCGAGGGGGCGGACTCGGCGGCGGTGTTGACCGCCATGCATCCGCGTCGGTCCGGGTCGCCCAGGTCGAGTTCGACCAGTGCCTCCAGTGCGCCGCGCAGCCGGTCCCTCGCCGAGCCGGGATGGTCGAGGAGCGCCTCCAGCCATGCGGCCTGCGAGTCCCGGTAGCGCGCGAGGGCCCGCTCGAAAAGGGCGTGCTTGCTGCCGAAGGCGTTGTAGAGGCTGCCCTTGCCGATGCCGATCTCGTCCACGAGGTCCTGAGGCGTCGTCGCCGCGTACCCCTTGCGCCAGAACACGCCCATCGCGCGCTCCACCGCCACGTCCGGATCGAACTGCTTCGGCCTGCCCATGGCGCCCACCGTAGCAGCGTTTTTGACCTTGAGGTCAAATAGTCGCCGATTCCCTGGCGCACCGGGCCACCCGTGGCTGGGCCATCCGGGAGGCCTGCCGCCCTCGTCCGGCATGGCACCCGGGCCCGCGGCTCCGCGGGGAGGAGGCTGGTGCCCCCGATCACGCAGGAGGGGTCTGTGAACGAGCCCGGCTCGCAAGGGACCCGAGCGCCGGCATCGGGCCGGGCGGGCCGTGAAGCCGCCGGGCCGGCCGGGGTCGTGGGCATCGGACTCGCCGCCGTGCTGACGTTCGCGCTCGCCCAGGGCTCCTGGCAGTGGTTCGCCGCGTTCATCGGTGTGACGCTCCTGGCGGTGATCCTCGCCTTCCAGGGACGGCCGCCGTGGATGCCCGGCATCAGGACCGGGTACACGCGCAATCTGGTCGCCTACTCGCTGGTCGTCGGTCTGTGCGTGGCGATCGTGCTGGCCCCCATGCTCCAGCGCTGGGCCTGGCTGTTCCCCATGCCGGGCACGCGCAGCGGTTGCCTGGAGATGGGCAGGTACGAAGCCCTCCTCACGGAGGCCGCGCTGGCGGACCTGGCCGGCCGCGACGGCGCCGCTCTGGCCTACGCCCGGGCGAACCAGAGCGGGAAGGCCGTCGCCGACTGCCTGGCGGCCACGACGACCCTGTGGCTTCCCCTCTACGGAGCCGGGGCGGCCGTGCTGGTGGGAGCCGTCGCATGGTTCCGCGACCGGGCCCGCGCGCGGCGGGACTCCCGGTGCGCCCCCGTCCCGACAGGAACGCCCCCCGCGGGGACCCTCCAGGACGGCGCGACGTAGTCCGCATCGGGCACGCCCACCGGCCGACGGACGGGAGGTCTTCGAGCCGCTGGTGGAAGTCACCGCGGAACAGCGGCGTCAGGTCGTCACGTTGCCGGCGGCCGTCGCCCGGCCCACCTCGGAGGGCGAAGCCCCGTCGGCGGGCGGAGGCACCGCGTACGGGCGGAGGACCATGAGGGAGTCTTCCTGGGTCGCCACCATGGCGAAGGGGAAGCGGTCGAGATCGAGACAGAGTGCGACGTCGTCCGGATGGACTCCCAGGCGCACACCCTCGGCCAGCTCGGAGGCGGCGCGTGACCCGCCGGCGCGGCGGAGGAATCCGGCCGGGTCCGTCCCGGACCCGGTGGCCCGCCCGGCGATGTACTGGGCGCAGGCCAGGTCCTCATCGGCCCGGCCGTCCTCGCCGGTGACCACGAACGTGACGCTGTCGCACCCGCGTGTCCGCAGGAGCCGGGCCGTTGCCTCCGCCACCACGAAGCCGGCGCACAGCACCAGCGACGCGTCCTTGACCGCGAGGGCGCCGACCGTCCCCGCCGTGGTCTTCTGCACCACGGTCCGTCCGGCCAGGTCGGCCGAGCGCAGCAGGCCGGGCGAGTTGACCAGGTCGAACCCGGGCGCGGCCGGACCGTCCTTGAGCGCCACCCAATCCGGGTGACGGGCCTTGAGCGCCAGGGCGTCGTCCAGGGACTCGGCCAGAACTATCTTCTCCGCCCCCCGGGCAAAGGCCCAGGCGGCCACGGTGTAGGCGCGCATGACGTCGATCACGACCGCCACGGAAGGGGTTCCGGCCAGATCGGAGATGCCGAGGAATCGAGCGTCCATGCCGCTCATGATCGTCCAGGCCCGCACCGAAGTTCCGGGATGGTGGTGCGCGTCACATTCGCCGCCCGGGTTCCGGCCGGTGGCGGTGCGCCGCGGGCCGGCCCACGGTGTGGGCCGGCCCGGGGGTCAGGTCAGGTTCGTCCCGGAGGACGCGATCGGGGCATCGCGAGCCGTGTCTCAGGCCGTGGCGGGTGCCGAGGCCTCCGGGGCCGCGGGCTCCGATCCGTCGGCGGGGTGGGGGATGCGGTGCAGCCCCCTGCGGTCGTAGAGGCGGGTGACGGCGAAGCCGAAGGCCAGTGCGGCGACCAGGGCGATGCCCATGGAGGCCCACGCCCGGGCCAGCCCCGCGTCGGCCTGGGCGCCGTAGTACAGCAGGGACCGCAGGCCCTCGGTGATCTGGCGCAGCGGCTCGAATTCGGAGAGGGCACGGAAGAACCCGGGCAGTGCCTGGACCGGCACGGTGGCGCCGGAGGAGGGGACGGCCATGGCGACGAAGACGATGGTGGCCAGCAGCATGCCGGGGGTGCCGAAGGCCGCGAACAGGGCCAGGCTGCCGATGCCGACGACCGCGATGGTCGAGACCGAGTAGAGCCACAGCAGGCCGAGGTGGGAGGCGTCCATGTCGAGGATGCCGACCGTGGCGACCTCGACCAGGGTGCCCATGACCAGGGAGAGTCCGAGCATGAGCGCCGTGCCGATGGCGAGCGTGCGGACGCGGCTGGTGTGCTGGACGGGTTCGCGCTTGCGGAACGGGCCGAAGTCGGTGTGCAGGTAGCCGAGCGCGGTGTCGACCTGGGAGTTGACCACGTTGGCGCCGAGCATGCCGCAGACGACCAGGACCAGTGCGTAGTAGAAGGCGCTCAGGCCCATGGCGCTGCGGGAACCGACGGGGTGGCCGTCGGCGACGGTGACGGTCACCGGGTCCGCCAGCTTCAGCTGGGCGGCCGTCGGGAGCGGGGCCTTCTGGGCCGCGGCCTGCTTGAGGAGTTCCTGGCCTATGTGGGCGGAGGCGGTGTGGGCGGCCTTCTGGGCGGCCTGGGAGGACATCGAGGAGCCGATGCTGCCGGCGGCCTGGTTCGTCAGCACGGTCAGGGTCGGCGGGGTGGCCTTGCCCTGGGGCGCGGGCTGCGGGGAGGTGAGCGCGGCCACCGTGGCGGAGAAGTCCTTGGGTATGACGAGGGCGCCGAAGACCTTGCCCCGGCCGAGCCGCTTGTCGGCCTCCTCGCGGCTGACGACCTGCCAGTCGAAGCTCTTGTCGCCCTCGGCGGCCTTCTGGATCCCCGAGACGACCTGGTCGCCCAGGTTGACGTGGCGGCCGCCCGCGTCGGCGCCGCTGTCGGCGTTGACCAGCGCCACCGGCAGGTCGCGCAGGTTGCCCCTGGGATTGACGTTGCCGCCCACGTAGAGCAGGGCGAACAGGATCGAGACCACTGCGGCGATGAGTCCCGTTCCGATCCACAGCCGGGGTCGGCGGAGAACGGAGGGGGGCGTGGGTTGAGGCATCGATTCTCCGGTGCGGTGCGGCTGCGTTCCTGAACTGGATACTGAAGGTATCCAGCTACTGGATAGTGGCAGTATCTTGTTGTGGTGTCCAATCGCCGACGACGGACACCGGACGGGCACCGCATGACCGGCAGGGAGGCCGTATGAAGATCTCGGAGCTCAGCCGGCGGACCGGCGTACCGGTCGCCAGCATCAAGTACTTCCTACGGCAGGGGCTGCTGCCCGCCGGCCGGGCGACCGCCGCGACCCTCGCCGAGTACGGGGAGGAGCACGCGCAGCGACTGCGCCTGATCAAGGCGCTGACCACGCTCGGCGGCCTCTCCATCGCCGCCACCCGTGACGTGCTCGGGGCCATCGACCAGGCCCACACCTCCGAGGGCGCCCTCGGCGCGGTCAGCTACGCCCTTCCGGTGCCGGTGGCGGGCCAGAGCGCCGCGGCCGACGAGGCGGAGGCCGAGGCAGCGGCGACCGCCGAGGCCGAGGTGTCGGAGCTGCTCGCGGCCCTGGACTGGCGGGCGCCGGACACGTCGCCGCACGTGGAGGGGCTCGCGGTGGCGCTGAAGGAGCTGCGGCGGCTGGACGCGCAGTACGCCCCGGGCGAGCTCGCCGCCTACGCGAGGCTGGCCGAGTCGGTGGCCCGGCTGGACCTGGAGCGGGCGGCGGGCCTCGACGACCCGGTGGCGCTGGCCGAGCGGGCGGTCATCGTCTTCGCGATCTGCGCCCCGGTGTTCGAGCTGCTGCGGCGCCTCGCCCAGGAGGACCAGGTCCGGCGCCGGGTCGCGGCCGAGGGGACGGCCTTCCGGACGGGCGGGGGGCCGACGGCCCCCGAGCCGCAGGACGGCTCGCCCGCTACTTCGGGTCGGTGTTGAACCTGGCGGTCGACCAGAGGTAGCCGAGGACCGTGAGGCCGACGCACCAGGCGATGGCGAGCCAGCCGTTGTTGCCGATCCCGGTGCCGAGGAGGAGGCCGCGGAGGGTTTCGATGGCGGGGGTGAAGGGCTGGTACCGGGCGATGGGCTGGAACCAGCCGGGCATGGAGTGGACCGGGGTGAAGGCGCTGGAGAGCAGCGGCAGCAGGATCAGCGGCAGCGCGGAGTTGCTGGCGGCTTCGGCGTTGGGGCTGACCAGGCCCATGCCGACGGCGATCCAGGTGAGGGCGAGGGCGAAGAGGGTCAGGAGTGCGAGGGCGGCGAGCCATTCCAGGGCGGTGGCGTCGGTGGAGCGGAAGCCGATGGCGGCGGCGACGGCCGCGATGAGGACCACGCTGGCCACGCACTGCAGGACGCTGCCGACGACGTGCCCGACGAGCACCGAGGGGCGGTGGATGGCCATGGTGCGGAAGCGGGCGATGATCCCTTCGGTCATGTCGTTGGAGACGGAGACGGCGGTGCCGATGGTGGTGCT
>NZ_JBVIKC010000012.1:0-211015 GCF_055581065.1 Streptomyces sp. NPDC031479 | reverse complement strand
CACCGAATTGGAAAAGACGATGTCCCCCGCTGGGGAAAACCTACACCACACCCTCCCACCCCCACCCCCCTCCCCCCCTCTTCCGCCGGCGACCCCGACGGGGTCGCCGGCGCACGGGGAAGGTGGCGGTGGCAAGCCCGCCGGGACCGGGACCGGGACCGGCGCCGCCATGGCCCGGGTACTCGCCGGCGGGGGTGCGGTCGTCGCAAGCGGCGCGCCCCGTACCGTCGCCCCGGACACGCATCCCGTCCGAATCCCTTCGCCGATGGCGCCGGTGAGAGCAAGATGGGACCGGGCAGGGGACACACCGCCTGGTGGGGCTTGATCTCAGTGGGGTGAGGCAGATGGGCTGGCGGCACACGGACGCGGAGACGCCCGTGCGGCGGGGCGCCGACGGGCAGCTGTACATGGCCGTGCAGGACGTCACCGCGATGCTCCGCGACATGGCGCGGGCGTTCGACCTGCAGGCGCAGTCGGGCGAATTCGCGTGGACGGCAGAGGGCCAGGCGACCCGGGACAGGCTGGACGTGGGCACGATGCGCACGGTCGCGAGCATGCTCTGTGCGCAGGCCGACGAGATGGACGTCCAGCTCATCGCCATCGCCGGCCAACACCCCTTCGGGTAGCCGGACTCCTGGACCGGGTCGGCTCGGCTCCGGTTCGGCTCCGGTTCGTGCCCCCTACGGCACGGCTACGAGGGGTCCCCGGATTCGGGGATGTCCTCGATCCGCTTCCCGTCGAGCAGGTAGGCGGGCAGGCACGGCTGCTTCGGGTCGACGGGGAATCCGCGTTCGTAGGCCATGCTTGCCATCGCGAGAGGCCCGAGGGCGAGCCCGGCGCGCGGCGCCGCCGACCCGGCCCAGTACCCGACGTGCTCCGCGAGGGCTTCCGCCAGCGTCTCGGCGAAGGCGTCGGGGTCCCCCGCGACGAGGCGGTGGAAGAGGGCGACGGGCTGGTAGTCGACCCGGTTCACGAAGTCCTTCGGCGCGTGCGTCAGGCGCTCGGGCATGGACGACTCCATGGTGGCCAGCAGCTTCTCCACCACCTCGTCCATGGACCGCCGGGAGAAGTAGGCCCGCAGGGTGTCGACCCAGTGCAGGACGTACGCGTCGACGGAGTCGTCCTCCCGCAGCCGCGCCGGCGGCACCGCGCACAGCCGGCCGATCCGGTCCGTCTGGCGGCACACGATCGCGAGGTACAGGGCGTCGAGCCAGGCGCGGGCATCCGCGGGCGGGTCGGCGGGCGTCGCGGGCAGCAGACCGACCCGCTCTTCGCCGAGGTGGCACTGCTGGGGCCGCGCGCCGGTGAACAGCGCGGAGCCGAGCTGCACCGAGGTGGCCCAGGCGTCCCACGTGTCGATGCCCGCCGCGTCGGGGTCTTCGACGCAGCGGGCGTGGGCCAGCGCGACGGCGGAGCCGAACGCGCCGCCCAGCCCTGCGGGGTCCGTGGCGAGACGCCGCACCGACTCGACGGTCGCTTCGGCGAGTTCGTCGACGTCGGGAGCCTTGTCCGCGGTGCGGGTGGCGATCCGGCCGGCGCCGTCGAGCCGGACCAGGCCCTTCATCATGGCGAGCAGCTGCGGCGGGGGCTGCAGGGAGAAGGTGCGGGTCTCCTCGTCGAAGACCGTGAGCGAGGTCAGGCCGCCGGCGTGCCACCAGTAGACCTGCGGCGACAGGGCCCCCTGCCCCGAGTCCTCGTGGGCGCCCACCGCGTAGGAGGCGAGGGCGTTGACCGCGCCGACCACGGATCCGTCGCTGATCGGGTGGAACACCAGGTTGTGCCGGCTGGGCACGACGACGAGGGCGCCGGTGTCCGGGAGCGGCTCACCGGTGACCTGCCGGGCCGTCTCGGACAGGAACAGGGCCTTGGCGGCGATGAAGTGCGAGTCGCCGTAGACCGAGTGCAGTCGTACCCCTTCTTCGGTGAGTACTTCCGCGTACTCGACGGGTACCCGCATCAGGTTCGCGTACGCCGCCTGCCCCAGTTCCTGGAGCCCGGCACGCTCGACGTCCCTGTCGGTGAGGATGCGCACGCTGGTGGGTCCGTCGAGGGCGTACGCGAAGACGAGCCCGTCGGCGACCACACGGGCGTACCGCATGGCCCCCATGAGCTCGGGAGTGAACGCGGCCAGGGGCAGCAGCCGGGCGTGGACACCGCGCAGCAGTTCGGTGGTGTCCGTCGGGTGAAGGGCGTCGTCTCGATCCACTCCTCCGACTCTACGCGGAGGGTGTGACAGCGTGACGACGGGGCAACCGGTCAGGAGCGCTCGACAGGGTCACGCTCCCATGTCCTTGCCGCGGCGGTCCAACTCGTCGACGATGCTCCAGTACCCCGGCCGTCCGGATTCCACCGGGAGGTCAGGGCGTTCGAGAACAGGGGAGAAAGTGACGAACAACAGCAGTCCCAGGAAGCGTCCGGCAACGGCGGCGGTACTCGTACCGCTCTTCATACTCGCCGGGTTGCTGCTGGGCCCGGCGGCAGCCGCGGAGGCGGCCGTACCGGCGGCCCGGCAGGCTCCCGCCGCCACGGCGCCGGCGCAGAACTCCCTCCTGGCGGGAGCCGGGGTGGCAGCCGGTCTCCGCGCACCGACGTCGTCCCGGGTCCAGGCCGTCACCGGCAACAAGAAGAGCAAGAAGAGCAAGAAGAAGAAGGGCGGGCTCTTCTCGAAATTGCTGATCGTCGTGTTCGTCGTCATCGTGTTGATCGTGGTCCTGTACCTGGTTCGCCGGGCCATGCGCCGCAGGTCGGCCTGAGGCCTGCCACGGAAGCGGATCTGGTACTTGATCACAACGTCCTGCGGGACGCGGAGCCCTGACGGACAGCCGGCACGCCTGACGTGAGCCGTTGGTGCCGCAGGGCATCCGGCAGGGCCGGCCCAGGCCGCACCCCGCACCCCCCCCGCACCCGCACCCCCCCGCACCCGTGCCCATCGTGGGCCCGGGAAACGGTCCGGGGCGGAGCCCCCGTGCCGAAGGCGACCCGGTGGCACGGCGCGATCGACATTTCCCGGGACGGACCGAATCCTTTCGGCGGGCACGCGCCTCCTATACGTGTGCCGACAAACGTCGGACCGGGAAACAGGAGGTCTTCATGCTCATCGGTATCGTCATCGCCGCCGGAGCCGTGCTGCTCTGCACGTGCGTCTACTTCGTCACGCGCAAGCGGAAGCAAGCCCGTGGCTGACTCGTCCTGGCCCGCCGAACAGCTCGTCGTCGACGCCCAGCGCGGCGACGTCGACTCCATCACCGCTCTGGTCGCGGGCTCGCACCCGAACGTACGGCGATTCGCCCGCTCGCTCTGCGCCACTCCCGAGGACGCCGAGGACGCCGCGCAGGAAGCCCTGATCATCCTCTACCGCAAGATCGGGACGCTACGGGCCTCCGGCGCGCTGGCCTCGTGGATGTTCCGCATCGTCCGCAACGAGTGCCTGCGGCGCGCGCGGACGATGCGGTCCGACGCACCCCTGCCGGATGCCGCCGTGAGCTCCGCCGAGGACGTGGTCCTGCAGCGCATCGAGGCGGGCCGGGTCGCGGCCGCCGTCGCCGCTCTGCCGGCCGAGCAGCGCCGCGTGCTGATCATGCGGGACATCCAGGGTTACAGCGGACGGATGGCCGCCGAGGCGCTCGGCCTCAGCACCGCGGCGATGAAATCGCGCCTGCACCGCGCTCGCACCTCCGTCCAGCAGTCCCTGCGCGCCACACCCCGACCCACGACCGGAGACCCCGCATGACGACGACCACCGGAGCCGACGGCCCCGACTTCGCGAGTCCGTCCCTGTCCCGCCACCTGCTCCGCGGCCTGATCGGCTTCGGCAGTCTGATCGCCTCGCTCGCGCTCCTCCCGGCCACGGGCCCGGTCAGCCTGCTGCTCCTGCCGGTCGGCGTGCTGGCACTGCGCGGCTGTCCGATGTGCTGGACCATCGGCCTGATGCAGACCATCTCGCGGGGCCGACTGCAGCGCTCCTGCGAGGACGGCCAGTGCAGGCTGACGGTCGCGGAGCCTGCGGGGGCCGTTCACGCACCCCGGCCGGACCGGAAGCCCGCCGGGGGCCCCGCGGTGCGGGGGAGAGGGCCGCGACGGCCGGCGGGCCGAGGAAGAGGTGCTCAAGCCGCGGGGGAACGCCTGACCAGGCGCCCGTCGAGGACGACCTCCAGCCAGGTGTAGCAGTCACCGATCCACAGCCCGACCTCCGCCCCACACCCCGCGCACGCCAGATTCGCCCCCTCGTGCCCGCCCGGCCCGCAGCAGCCGCCCCATCGGCTGAGGATCTTCGTGGTTCCGACCAGGTCGGCCGGGCTCAACAGCAGGTCCACCCCTGGCCCGTGCCCCGCGCGGGACGTACGGAAGCCCTTGGGCGGCGAGCCCCAGGTGATGCGCCCCGGTTCCGGGTCGCGGGCGAAGGTGCCCGCCGCCATTCTGGGCGGGCAGGGGTCCACGGGGGAGTCGAGCGGCGTCCAGCCCTCGTCCTCCGCCGGCGGTCGCACCTCACGTACCGGCAGGGACAGCCCGGCGCCGCACACGGCACAGGAGAAGACCTCGACACCAGTAGTCCGCATGCCCTCTTCCCCGTCCGTCGCCGCCACCGAAGCTACCCTCCTGGCAACAGGGATGTCGCGGGCCCTCGTTCCGCTCCTGGCCGCCCCGGCCGCCGCCCAGGGCTGCGTGCAGACCGGCAACCAGGTGGTGTGCACGTTCGACTATACCGGGGCGCCCCAGACGTTCACCGTACCCACGGAGTGACGCAGCTGTCCGTGGATGCCCGGGGTGCTTCCGGAGGGGCTGCGGCCGGAGCCCCGAACCCCGGGGGCACCGGGGGTGCCGGCGCCGAGGTCGTCGGCACGCTGCCCGTCACGCCGGGCCAGGCACTTCAGGTCAATGTCGGCGGCGCGGGCGGAGTCGGGTCGGACGGCGCTCCCGGTCCCGGCGGCTTCAACGGCGGCGGTACCGGCGGGTCCTCGGACTCCGTCCACGGCGGCGGCGGTGGGGTGGCTCGGACGTCCGTTCCGGATCCCTGGACCTGGCCTCCCGGCTGGTGACGGCAGCCGGCGGCGGTGGCGGAGGCGCCACCAGGCCGCCGAAGCGGCCGTGGGACGGGCACACCGGACCGTGCCGAGCCGTCCCGGCCAACGGTACGGGCGGCGGCGAATGCGCCCGCTGAGGCGACTGCCGTAACGACCGGACCGGCGCCCGTCCGGAGCCGGGTCCCGTGCGCTCTGATTCGGCCCCGAGGGGCGCGCCGGGCCGGTGGAGCGCCGCGGTGACGCGGCGTGAACCGAGTCCCCCCGGCGATCAGCGGCTGGGGCGACAGCTCGCGGGACACGTGCGGCTGCCGACAGCCGCGTGCGTCAGCTCCCGGGAGAACCGGGCACCCGACGGAGTTCGAGCAGGGCCACCACGATCTTCACCGCGGTCGAGATCGTCAGGGCCTGAAGAAACGGCATTCCCATGAGCCACAGGGCCACCATCATGACGGTGAGGACCAGGAACGCGGGAAGCAGATGGGTGCGCATGACCGCACTCTTCAGGCGCTCGGCCCTGCTCCGATCCTGGTCCCCCGTGCGGATCGGGCGCGCGGTGAGGCCTTCCTCGTCGGCTTCCGGCATGGGGCGCTGCCCTTCCCTCGTACTCGTCCCCGTCAACGAGCCTCGGGCACGCCCCGGCGGCCTGCCACCGTTGCCACCCGTCCGCGCGGCCCTCCGAGGTACCGCTCCACGTGATCGAGCTGCTCCCATCGGTCCGAGAGCCGGAGGCCGGTCCACCTGCGCCCTGCCCGCACCGTGAGGCCGCAGGACTCACCGAGTGGATCTTCTGATCGTGTTCTCGCCAACCAAGCCGACTGCTCACATTGGTCGTTGATCAGAACGGCCCTAGGGTGCTGTGCCGGGGCCGTGCCCGGGTTCTCCAACGGTGAGGGCAGTCGATGAAGGAGGGGGAGCACGTGCAGCATGTAGTCGTCCTGGGGGGAAGCATCGCGGGGCTGGCCGCAGCACGGGCCCTGCGGAGCCTTGGCAAACGGGTGACCGTCGTCGAGCCCGATGGACTCGCCGCGACGGTCGCGAGGGGCGGTGTGCCGCAGAGCGGGCAGCTCCATGCGCTGCTCGACATGGGACGGACGCAGGCCGAACGCTGGTTTCCCGGGTTGTCGAAGGACTTGGTCGCCGATGGCGCGGTCCTCGGGTCGGGGAGCGAGATCCAGCTCTTCTCGAACGGACGGCGGAAGGTCAGCGTTCCCGGGAACGAGCTGATCGGCGTGAGCCGCGGCCTCCTCGAAGAGCACGTTCGCCGCCGGACCCTGCTGGACGACGGGGTCACGGTGAGGGTGGGCAAGGCCTGCGGTCTGGACATTCGGGGCACGCGGGTGGTCGGCGTCCGCGTCCGCGCCGCCGACTCCGGCGAAGCGCACGTGCTGCCGGCCGACGCGGTGGTCGACGCCACGGGCCGGTCGAGTCGGCTGGCCTCCTGGCTCCGGGAGGAGGGGTGGCCGGAACCCCCTGTCGACCGCATGCGGATCGATCTGGGCTACGCCACCGCGCGCTTCCGCAGGGGAACGGAACTTCCCGACGTTCGCGTGGCGCACCAGCTGCCCGCCGCCGCGAGCGGCACCGCCGAGCAGTCGGACACCGGGGCCATGGCCGCGGTGGAGGGCGGCCAGTGGATGGCGGTCATAGCGGCGTACGCCGGGAAGCGCCCGACCCGGGACCCCGCCGAGTTCCGCAGGCGCATGAGGGAGATGGACGCGAGCCCCTTCGGCGTCGTCGCCGACCGGTGCGAGCTGATCGGCGAGGTCGAGACGTACGGCATGGCGCACTCCTCGCGGAGGCGCTGGTGGGCCGTGGAGCGCCTTCCCGGAGGACTGTTCGTCGTGGGCGATGCCGTGGCCTCCTTCAACCCGGTGTACGGGCAGGGCATGACCAGTGCCCTTCTGCACGCGTCGTGCCTTGCCGCGTACCTGCGCAAGGGCGGCGACCTCCATGCGCCGGCCCGCGCCTACTTCCACCACATCAGGGTCGTGGTGAACGCGGCATGGGAGGTCTCGACGCTGTCCGACCTGGCTCAGCCGCACGTCACGGGTCCCTATCCGCGCGGCTACGGAATGGCCAGGAAGATGGCGGAATGGGTGGAGGAGGCCTCCACGACGGACGCGTGGGTGAACGAGAGGTTCCTCGACGTCGTCAACATGCGCAGGCGTCCCGCCGATCTGCAGGCGCCACGGTTCTTGTGGCGTGTCGCGATGGCGTGCGCGCGGCGGGACCGGTGACACGGGGACGACCGGGACGGCCAGGAGGCCAGGAGGCCAGGAGGCTAGGAGCTGGAGACCAGCCGCCCGTCCTTGTCCACTCCGGCCGCCGCCAGAACCTCGGGGTGGTCGAGAAGGCGGGCCATGCGGACCAGGTGGGCGCGTTGGGCACCCGCTTCCAGCTCGGACCCCGGCAGCGGGATGCCCCTGCCGCTCACCCGGCCGGCTCCGTCCTCGGCGAGCGCCACCGCCCCGAGGAGGACGGCGGCGGCGGCCGCGGCCCGCTCGTCGTCCTTCGACCAGCCGGTGCCGGCGGCAGCCTCGCGGACCCGGTCGGCGGGGGCATGGCCGAGGTAGGGGTGCAGGCTGCGGATACCGCTGAGGATGTCGGCCATACGCGTGATCAGGTGCCAGTCCCGTACGTAGAGCAGGCCGAGCTGCGCCACCGGATTGGGCTCGGTCAGAGTGATCCGGGGGTCGGCGCGACGCGTCAGCTGCCACAGCGGGGCCAGCGCCAGGTAGTCCCGCCGGTCCGCGCGCCACGTGGCGATGGCGGCACCGGAGAACCCCCAGTTGATGATGACGGCCCCGATCGTGCCGGAGACCGGGCCGAGGCCGTGGAGGGGGTCCAGGCCGCGCCAGCCCGTGGCGTCGGCCACGGTGGCCGGCCCGACGCACGCCACGTACCCGGCGATGAACCAGGTGGCGATCGCGATGTGCTGCAGTGCCCGGCGCAGCCTCGGATCGTCCTGCGAGGAGAGGGCGTTGTGACGGAACCGCAGGGCGGTGGAGACCGAGGCGTAGCCGAGGCCCAGCTGGAACGCGCCCAGCATGACCAGAGCGCCGGGGTCCCGGCCGTAGGTGATGTTGAAGTCCAGCGGGTGCGGTGCGTCGTCGAGCCCGGCGGCGAGGAATCCGGTGATCAGGGCACCCACGACGAGGCCGTAGACGACGAACGGCCCGGTCAGCGGGTTGCGGCCGGTCGCGCTCGACGGGGAAGGGCGCCACAGCAGCGACATGATGTGCGTGTGGGCGAAGAAGCCGAGGATGCAGAGGAAGACCAGCAGCTCGGCGAGGTTCTGTTTGCCCGTCAGGTCCGCGATGCCCCGGTAGACCACGGGCGTCGCGAACACGAAGGCGCCCACCCCCAAGGCGGAGCACATGGCGATCAGCCGCAGCGCGGGTGAGCGTTCCCGCTGCCAGGCGACGAACTTCGCGGAGGTGGTGCACAACCCGATCGCGGCGACGGTGAGGTAGACGATGTTCGCAGCGTCCTCAGACACCGGTCCCCCTGTGACGCAGGGCGGAGCTCACCGAGGTGGTGGCGTCGCCGCTGATGTTGGTGATCATGCTGACGATCAGCCGCCCCAGAGTTTCGGCTTCCCGCTCGGGCGGAGTCTGCCCGCAGGACAGTGTCGTCTCGGGCCCGTCGAAGTAGGTGCGGGCCAGCATCATTCGGCTGACCTTGGGGTTGAGGGCGGGAGCCAGGCTGGCGAGCAGCTCGTCCTGTAGGTCATGCCCCGCTGTCTCCGGATCGTGCCCGAGGAAGGCGTGTGCCAGTTCGTGGGCGATGACGAAGTTCTGGAGGATGCTCTGCGAGTCCTTGTCGACCACGATGATGAGCTCGGAGGGTCCCCGCAGGAGTCCCCCCGTGAGCGGGTACTTCAAAGGGAGGTGGATGATCCGGATCGGCACCCCACAGCGGTCGGAGACGGCCGATACGACCTCGTCGATGGTCGGGTGGGCCGGCAGCCCGAGCTGCGAGCAGAAGGTGTTGCGCAATCTGCGGAGGGTGCGGATCTCCCGGAGCGTCTCTGAGACGATTCCGACGGTCTCCCGGATTCCCGCCACGGTCTACCCCTTCTGCAAAAACCACAGCACATGGGACGCATGCCCCGGTTCTTTCGTGAATCTGCTGGATTCTTCGTACGTGGTCCCACGCCCATGGACCGCCGACGGTGACGTGCGCCGCAGTTGACCCGGAGCCGGGCTCCGCTCGCTGACTCCGGCTCTCCGCACCGCGGTACGGACGTCCGACCCCACGGCGGGCGACCGCCCTGACCAGCGTCGGGGGAGCGCCGGAGGGATGGCGTGCCCACGTCTGGAGAGTCACAGTGAGTAGCTTGTACGTTCATTGCGAGCGAGATCAAGTGGGACAGGCTTCCGGTTGGCGTACTTCCTGGATCGGAAAGCCTTGGGGGAGGGGCAATCGCGAACGAACCGGATGATTCCGGCGGCGGCTTCCCGGGCGGGCCGCTGAGCCTGCCGGCCGAGGCCTTGGCGGCCTTGGAGGCCGCGGCCGGAGCGAACCGTTCAGTCCCGGGAGCCGGGCAACGTCCCGAGGTAGCGGCTGAGGACCGCGGGGGCGCCGGCCTCGCGCAGCAGCGCCACGAGTTCCACCTGGTCCTTGGTCTCCTGTACCAGGGCGTCGGTGTCGGGGAGGGTGAAGAACGCGGGGCCGGCCTCGATGCCGAAGTGCCTCGCCAGGGCCTCCAGGGGGTCATCCGTGAAGAAGGACGGATCCACCTTGAAGATCTTGCAGAGCAGCTTCGTGGACTCAAGGCTGGGCTTGCTCTTTCCCTCCAGCAGGTTGTAGAGCCACATCCGCGACTTTCCGCACGCCCTGGCCACATCCGTCTGCGTGTGGGGTTTGCCCTCGTCGGTCGTCCGGGTCTTCAGCAGGTGCCCGAGCCGGCCGATGAACGGGTCGTCCTCGACGGTCTCCCCCGTGGGCTCGCCCGCCCGCAGGGCCTGCAGCAACTCAAGCGGCACGCCGGTGGTGTGACTGACGGCGGCGTTCGACTGGGGCTCGGAGCCCCGCGGGAAGATGTGCGCGAACAGGAAGTCGAGACGCTCTGAGATCAGCAGCGCCCGCTGGTCGCCCGTGCCGCTCATCGATCCCTTTCCTGCCACGTCCGAGTGACCGTCGCCGTGACGGCCTGTCCGGCCGCACGGTGACTGCCGTGATCATCACCGCTTCCGCCGCGTTGGCGAGGGAACCGCCGCCGCACTGGCAGAACTCGGGGCGGCGGGCGCCCCTGCGAGAAGTTACTCGAACTGCATGCTGGCCGCATCAAGTCTAACCGGCAAGCCGTGGCAGCAGTCGATTCCAGGTCCAGACCGGCATCCAAGAGCCCTTTTCCGCCTCCGAGTTGGCGTCATGTGCAAACTATTGTTGACACCGGGCGGAGGGTGCAGCAGGATCTTGTCCATGCCGCCAGCTGGCCGGGCTCCTCCCGAGAGGTGAGGGGTCTTCATGGCTGGTTGTTTGCGCCGCCCGAAGGCAGCGATCCCCACGGGGGAGGGTCGCAACCCGGGTCGGGAAGCCCGTTCGGGCCCCGATCCGACGTCTGAGGGCGGCGCACGGCATCTCTTCCCGCAGGGGCGGAACCGCGGCACCACCGACTCCGGCGGTTCCGCGCGATCGGGGACCGGATACGGGCCGGCCACGGGCTCCGCGCTGCGGCCGCGCAGGGTGGCGGCCGGGAGGTGCCCGGGTCCACGGTCCGTCAGGCGGCCGTTCCGCCCGCGTTGCGGATCAGCTGCATGAGCACCTTCACCGTGGTGACGTAGTCCGCGTCGTCAATGCCCTCGTGAAGGACGGCGCGGATCGCGGGGCCGTTGCGTGCGAGGTCGACGCGGGCCTGTTCCCCCTCCGCGGTGAGCCACAGCCGGTCCTCGGTGTCCCGGGTCAGCCAGCCGCGCTCCACGAGCACCTCGGCCTCTGCCGCCAGGTCGTCCTCGGGCCGGATGTAGGAGGCCATGGCCTTGTACAACTCGGGCAGGGCCATCCCCTCGCCGTCGGGCGAGATGTCGTTCTCCGACAGGTTGCGCAGCAGCCAGAACTGGGGCTGGGTGTAGCCCTTTTCGGTCTGCCGCGCCCGGGTGAAGGCGATGAGCGCCTCATAGGCGACACCGGTCCAGTAAGCGGCCGGCTGCCCGGCGAGCTCGGCGTCGGAGAGCTGCTGCTGGGTCGTCATGGGCTGTCCCCTCCTGGTGCTTCGGGTGTGGAGTCTGCGTGCCGTGCAGGTCCTGGGGAGAACGTAGAACCTCACGTTCGGTCGAGGTCAAGTGCGTGATCTTCCGGATGTCATGGACGCGGATCTCGGGACGGCTCGCGGGGCGCCAGGGAGCAGTCGCCGCGCCATGCGAAATGCTCGCGGTCCGCTACGAGGCAACCGTGCCGGCCGCAGTCCTCAACGAGTGCTGTGACCGGCGCCTTCGGCGTGCTCAAGCATGCGGAGCGCGTCGGCGGCCGCCGGTGACAGCACGGTGTCGTCCTGCAAGTCGGCCAGTGGCATCCACGCGACCGCGTCGGTGGAGCCGTCGATCTCGGTCACTGTCGGCGTCCCGCCCTTGAGGGCGACGGCGTAGAACAACGCCGTGAGGCTCCAGCTCACGCCATTGCGCCGAACCGCGTAGGTCCGCGCGTCGAGCAGTCGAGCGTCGGCGAGTTCGAGCCCTGTCTCCTCCCGGAGTTCACGGGACAAGGCCTCCACAGGCTGTTCGCCCGGGTCGATGCCGCCGCCCGGCATGTGCCAGAGCCCCGGTGTGAAGATCGGCGAGGCGTCCGACAGCCGGATCATCAGCAGCCGGCCGTCCTCCACCGCGATCGCGTACGCCGAAACACGGGTCTGTACGTGAGTGTCCACGGTTCGCGCCCCTCCCTGTACGAAGCCGACAGGTGGGAACCCTAGCGTCACCAGGATCGACTCTGGCAACAGGTTCGGGGGAGCCCGCCCCGGTGCGCCGCTGGACCACGCAAGTGCCGGGACGGGCCGGGGCGGTTCAGTGCGCGTCGGTCAGGGGTACGCCCAGCAGGGCCTCGAGTCGGGAGACCGTCTGGTCGGGCTGCTGCGCGTGAACACCCGCGAAGCCGAGCTTCTCGGCCGCCTGCACGTACTCCTCGGTGTCGTCGACGAAGACGCACTCGTCGGCCGAGAGCCCCAGCAGCTTCAGCATGGCTTCGAACAGCTCCGGGTCGGGCTTGCGCATCCCGTGGCACTCGGAGATGACCACGCTGTGATAGCGCGCTTCGAGCTCGTACCCGTCGTAGAGGTTCCAGGGACTGAGCCCGACCGAGTTGGACAGGATGCCGACCTTGATCCCGGCCCGCTTCGCTGCTGCGGCCGCGTCGATCAGGGTGCGCTCCGGTCGCAGGTCGGCGAAGATCCGGCCCATCAGATTGTCCGGAGAGACCCCGAGCCTGGGGGCGGCGGCCTCGTTCCATTCGGTCTGGCTGACCGTGCCGCGCTCCAGCTCGTGGGTGAGCCGAACTCCTTCGGCGTCCATGTACAGCGCCTTGATGCACGCGCCCTGCTGCAGTCCCTCGCGCTGCTCGAAGGCCAGCACCGCCGGCAGCAGCGGCGTGGTGAGCACCCCGCCGAAATCGAGGACGAGACCGGTGCGGTGAGACATGCGGAACTCCAGCGTTGGTGATGGATCGGGTGCCGGCCCCGGCGACCGCTGCGTGCGCCGGCGGTGGGCCGTGCGCGGAGTCATCGGCCGCGGCTGACCGACGGGGCGCACCGCCGCAGGGGCGGAGAGGGTCTGTTCGATCAGTGGGCAGGACCGGGCCATACCGTACCAAGTGTCTGACTCGTAGTCAGGCATCGGCAACCCGCAGGTCCGACTGCCGGAGGAGCGGAGCGAAGGCTCACGTGTCGGACCGCCGGTCGCGGAAATCCGAACTTCGAACGAAACCCCCTTGCCTAATGGTCAAGAACTGTTGACCATTAGGGGCATGCCTACCGACGACCTTCCCGAGACGTTCCACGTCACCACCGACGAGCAGCTGCGCGCCGTCTCCAATCTCACGCGCCACCGGATCATGGCCGTGCTCCGCTTCGAGCCCGCGACGATCACGCAGATCGCCGAGCGGGTGGGTCTCGCGAAGGGGAGTTCCAGCTACCACGTACGACTGCTGGAGCGGGCCGGCCTGGTGAAGGTGGTGCGGACGCGGAAGGTCCGGGGGGTCACCGAGCGGTACTACGCGATGGCCGCGCGGGCGATCGTGCTGCCGGATCCCGGCGAGGGAGGGCCGGACGTGCTGATGCGGCACGCGGTGGCGGACCTGGAGGCCTCGCCGCCGGACGGCGAGCGGCACGTACGGATGGCGCATCTGCGGCTCACCGAGGAGCAGTTCGCTGAGCTGGGGGCGCGCCTGGAGGCCCTGGCGGACGAGTACCGGGAGCTGTCCGACCCCTCGCTGCCGGACGCGTCACTCGTCTTCGCACTGTTTCACCCGGCACCGCGCCGACAGGCCGAAGGGAACGCCAAGTGAGCTCAGACGTCAGAAAGTTGCCGACCGGTTTCGGACGGCTGTGGACCGCGCAGACGGTGTCCTCCCTCGGTGACGGAGTGACGCACGCCGCGCTGCCGCTGCTCGCGCTGACGTTGACGCGGGATCCGATGGCGCTCGCCGTCGTCACGGCCGCCGGAACGCTGCCGTGGCTGCTCTTCGGGGTGCTCGGCGGTGCACTGGTGGACCGGTGGGACCGCCGGCGCACGATGTGGGTCACGGACGCGGCGCGTGCCGTGCTGCTCGCGATACCGGCGGCGGCGGCCGCGCTCGACGCGCTGAGCATTCCGCTGCTCGCGGCAGTCGCCTTCCTGCTCGGCCTCGGCGGACTCTTCTTCGACACGGCCGCCACGGCCTATCTGCCGGATCTGCTCGGCCGCGACCCCGCGCTCCTGGAGCGCGCCAACTCCCGCCTGCGCGGTACCCAGACCGCCGCGTCCGGCTTCGCGGGGCCGCCCGCGGGCAGTGCGCTGCTCGCACTCGGGAGGGCGGTACCGCTGCTCGCCGACGCGGTGTCGTTCGCGCTCTCCGCACTGCTCGTACGGTCGCTGCCCGCCGCACCCCGGCCCGTACCGCAGGCCCGTGAATCGCTGCTGCGACAGGCGCGGGCCGGCACCTCGTACGTGTTCCGCAATCAGCTGCTGCTCGGGCTCGCGCTGCGTCCGGCGGTCGGGAACATCGCCTTCCTCGCCGTGGAGACCGTCCTCGCCCTCTTCGCGCACGACCGTCTCGGCATCGACACCTTCGGCTTCGGCCTGCTCCTCGCGGCGGAGGCCACCGGCGGTCTGCTCGGCGCGGGCATCGCCTCCTTCCTCGGCCGGCGACTCGGCACGGGCACCGCGCTGACCTGCACGGCCGCAGTCGAGGGACTCGCCATCCTGGGCCTCGCCGCCGCCCCGAACCCGTACGTCGCCGGCCTCGCGCTCGCCGTCTGCGGAGCGGGCATGGGCGCCACGATGGTGCTCGCTCCCTCCCTCCGACAGGCGATCGTCCCCCCGCGCCTGATGGGCCGGGTCGCCTCCACCTCGCGCATGCTCGCCATGTGCGCCGCCCCGTTCGGCGCCTTCCTCGGCGGCTGGCTGGCCACCGCCTACGACGTACGCACCCCCCTCTACGCGGCCGCCGGCCTCCTCCTCACCATGACCGCCGTCACGTCGACCATGACCGGCAACCGCCGGGTCGAGGCGGCGCTGCGCGCCGCCGCCCCGGCCCACGATCCGGATCACCTGGAATCCCGGGATCCCGTTCGGCGGTGATCGGCGTCCGGCGGGGGAGTCGGCGGCCGTCGACTTCCTGCCACGACCGTGGCGGTTTGGCCGAAGTTCCATGGATCGCCTGCCACGGCTGTGGCAGGATCGGTTCGGCAACTGCCGCTGCGCCGGCGCTTCGACGAGGGTGCCGATGTGAGGCGTCCTGCGCGACGTGGGGAGACCAGCCGGTGACAGAAGCCTTCTCCGTACCGCCCGTGGCCGCCCCGCAGTTGGCCACCGTCGTGGACCGGGTCGTCGACCTGGGGGCCAAGCTGGGCCGCGGCCGGGACGAGGTCCTGGATCCCGAGGAACTGCACCGCGCCTCCGGGGTCCCGCTCCACGTCGTACGAGCGCTGCTCCAGGGGCGGCCGGCGGGCGAGCCGGACATCCACGAGCGGTTCCGGCAGCGGCTCGACCTGCTCCACGAAACGTACCGCAAGGAGAACGGCCGCAAGTTCTCGCACGGGGAGATCGCCCGGCAGAGCGGCATCTCCCGGCAACAGGTACAGGCGCTGCTCGGCGGGGACCGCCGCCCGACGATGGACCACTGCTCCCGGCTGGAACGGTTCTTCGAACGGCCCGCCGGTTTCCTCCAGTCGGACGACGCCGAGGCGCTGAGCTGCGTCCTGGCCGTCATCGAGAAGGGGCTGCTCCTGGAGTACCGGGAGCACAGCGAACGCGGCGTCCTGGCGGCGGCCCCGGCCGGCCCCCGGCGGCCGAGTCTCTACGAGCGGCACGGCGTCGACGGCATCGCGCTGCGCGCGGCCCTGCTGACCGACCAGGGGCGCACCAGGCTGCTGGAATGGCTCGACGAGTACATGGACGAGCGTGCGGCCGAGGGGAACGTCGGCGGGCACGCGGACGGGCACGCCGGCGGGCAGGACGGGAACTCCGCGAAGAACTCCGCGAAGAACTCCGCGAAGAACCCCGCGAAGAACGCCGAAGGGAACCGGCGCTCGCCCGGCGATGCGTCCTGAGGTGCGCCGTCCGCTTCGCGCCGGCGGGCCCGGGGGCCGTGCCCTTCCCCGGTCGTGGCACGGAGGGTTCGTGGAGCGGCCGGCCGCTGCACCGGGGCCGTGCGGGCCGGCCGCGTGGAATCCGCCAGGGCGCGAGCTCCCGCCCGTCGCGGAACAGGGTCGGGGCCCGGGCCGGAAGCAACGCCAGGAGCAGGAGCACGGGCAGGAGCAGGGGAGAGACACGTGTTCAAGCAGCGGGAGATACGACGGTCCGTCGGCGCCCTCACGGACGGGATCGGACACCTGAAGTCTCCGGCTCCGGCCGAGGCGGTCTGCCGCGCGCTCTGCGACGCCATGGGGCTGCGCCGGGGGCGCACGATCGAGTTCCGCACCACGCCCTTCCCTCCGGGTACCGCCAGCGGTCTCGCCCTGGACCTCGGCGAGCGGGACCTCGTCGTCGTGGAACAGAAGACCGCGGCCGAACACCAGATCGTCATCACCGGGCACGAGCTGCGCCACCTGGAGCTGGGCCACTGCCACCTGCACGTGACCGAGGGCTCCGCGGCCGCTCGCCTCCTGCGCCACGACGCCGACTTACAAGCGGTCGTCGAGTCGGCCCTGGCGGTCGCGGGACGACACAGTCCCGCCCTCCTCAAGCAGGACAGGGCCGCCGCCCGGAAGCACGCGGGGGAGGAGCAGGCCGCCGAGCGCTACGGCCTCGAACTGGCACACGCTGTACGGCACCTGCTGGCCGCGCCCGACGCACCCGTACTCGACCGCGGTACGACTTCCGGCCGCATCGCGGCCGCGCTCGGCCACCACGGCATACGGGGCTGAACCATGTCCGATCTCGCCTTCTTCATTCCGGCGGCGCTGGGGACCGTGGCCGTCCTCGTCCGGCTCCCCAGCCTGCGCAGGAACACCCGCGATCCCCTTCTCCGGGCCGTGGTGGTGTTCCTGCTGACGGCCACGGGGGTCTTCTACTTCGGGGCCACCTCGACGATCGTCAAGGTCAACGAGATCACGGGCGTGCCGAACTTCGCCGCGCCCCTCCTCTACTCGCTCCTGATGGCCTGCTGTGGATCGGGCATCATCCTGATCATCAACTGGCGAGGCGGCCCGCCCGCCTGCATCCGGCGGTCCACCCGCTGGTGCGCGGGAACCTACGCGGCCCTGGCCGTCGCGATGTACGCGCTCTTCGCCCTCGGTGAGGCCCCGGTCGAACGGCTGGAGGACCTGGACACCTACTACGCCAACACGCCGTACATCCGCGAAATGATCGTGCTCTACCTGGTGGGCCACTCCGCCGCGGCGTTGATCATGGCGTCCCTGTGCCGGCGCTGGCTGAGCGATGTGTCCAGGGAGCTGCGGGTGGGTCTGGCCCTCTTGATCGCGGGCTACACCAGCACCCTCGGCTTCGACGTGTGCAAGTTCGCGGCCGTCGGCGCCCGATGGGCCGGAACGGACTGGGACGTCCTCAGCACCGAGGTGGCACGGCCGTTCGTCACGGTCTCCTTCTGCCTCATCCTCCTCGGTTTCGGCCTCCCCCTCGCCGTGCAGCGCTTCAAGGGACCCTGGCGGGACTGGACCCGGTACCGCCGGCTGGGCACCCTGTCACGCCTGCTGCACGGGCTGACGCCGACCACGGCGGTGGTCAGGATGCCGCTGCTCTCCACGGTGGGCGTACGCCGGCTGCACCGCGAATCGGGCATCCACGACGGACTGCTCACCCTCAACCCCTACTTCGACCTCACCCTGCGGGCCCGCGCACTCTCCGACGCGCTGGCCCATGGGGCCTCCGACGACGACGCCGCCGCGGGCGCGGACGCGGTCATGGTCGTCGCCGCCGTCGACGCGCTGCGCGCCGACCCCGAGCGCCACGTGATCGCGTCCTCCCGTGAACTTCAGACGGAACCCGGCGAAGAGCGCGATCTGGTACGGATCTCGCACGCGCTGGCCCGGATCCTCTCCGGGGGTCCGGGCGGGCCGGCGCCGGAGAGGGAGCACGCATGACCACCGTGTACTTCTACCTTCTCGTCGGCGTCCTCTCGGTCGCCTTCGCCCTGAGGGCGCCCGCACTCGTCAGACACTGGCGCGATCCCCTCGTCCGTTCCGTGGCCCTGCTCCTGCCGCTGGGCGCCGCCGTGTTCTTCTTCGCGGCGCCGCCGACGATCTCCCAGGTGAACGCGCTCACGGGCATCCCCAACTTCTCGGTCCCGCTGGTCTACGGCACGGTCACCGCCGCCAGCGCCGCGCTCATCAACCTCACCATCACCTGGCGCGGAGGCCCGCGGGACCGGCGCCGGGCCGCCACCCGCTGGTGCGTCGGCGTCTACGGAACGTTGATCGCGACGCAGTTCACCCTGTTCGCCCTCGGGGACGCGTCCGAGGAACGTCTCCGGGACTTCGACACCTACTACGCCACCACCCCGTACGTCCGGGAGATGGTCGTCCTGTGCGTACTGGCCTACGGGCTCGCGAACCTGGTCCTGGCCCGCCTGTGCTGGCGCTGGTCCCGCGAGGTCCCGGGGCTGCTGCGGACCGGGCTGCTCCTCATCATGACCGGCTCGGTCCTGAGCCTGGTGTACGTCGCGTGCAAGCTCACGGCCATCGGGGCACGATGGGCCGGCCACGACTGGGACGGCGTCAGCACCACCGTCGCCCCTACGGTCTCCTCACTCGCCTCGCTCCTCCAGTGCGTCGGCCTCGCCCTGCCCTCCGCGAGCCAGTGCGTGATGAGCCTGTGGCGCCGGTGGTCCCAGTACCGGCGTCTGCGTCCGTTGTGGCTGACCATGCGCGCGGTGACCCCGTACGAACTGGTGCGCATTCCCTGGGGCTCCTCGCTCGGCAAGCGCCAGTTGCGCCGGACCTGCGACATCCGCGACGGCCTCCGGCTGATCGCGTCCCGCCTCGACCGCCGGGCGGAGGACGAGGGACACGCGGACGCGTTCCCCGGCGGGCTGAAACCGGATGCGGCACGCCACGTCGCCATGGTGGCAGAGGCGTTCGACACCCTGCGCGGCACCGGGGCCGACCCGGGGGAATGCAGCCTGGAGAGCATGCTCTCCGGTGACGACGAACAACTCGTGCGGCTCTCGGACGCCCTGCGCGACCTGGCCGTTCCCGACCGGACCGGCAGCCGGGAATTCGGGCGGCCGTCGCTCTTCGAGCGAACCTCCGACCGCGTCTGACCACTCGCCGGCGCGTCCGGCACACGGAGCACACGGAGCACACGGAGCACACGGAATCCGTCCGGTTCGGGGCCGGGTGGCCCCGCTCCCCTGACCAAGACGGCACCCGCCCCTCGGCGGCCCGCGAGAGAGCAGTCACATGACCCACCCCAGCAACACCCCCACGGCGGCGATACGGCGCCGGGCCGTCGTCATCGGTGGCGGCCTGGCCGGCACCCTGGCGGCTGCCGCGCTGCGCGAGGCGGTGGACGAGGTCCTCATCGTCGAGAACGACGAACTGCCGGCCGTCCCGGCCCCCCGCAAGGGACTTCCCCAGGCGAGCCACGCGCACATGTTCTGGAGCAGCGGGGTGCACGCCGCCGAAGCCCTCCTGCCGGGAGTCACCGACCGGTGGATGGCCGCCGGCGCGAACCGCATCCCGATCCCCACCGGCATGGTCGGATTCACCGCCGAGGGCTGGCTCCGCCGCTGGAGCGCCGAAACGGCCTTCCTGATCGCCTGCAGCCGTGACGTGCTGGACCACGTGGTACGCGAGCTCGTGCTGGCCGATCCGAGGGTGACCGTCCTCCAGCGCACCCGCGTCGAGGGCCTGACCGGCACCGCCGCCCGAATCACCGGCGTGCGCACCCGGGGGGCGGACGGCCGGGAAGCGGCCCTGGAAGCCGACTTCGTCGTCGACGCGAGCGGGCGCGGCTCGCGGGCCCCCCGGCACCTGGCGGAGCTGGGGGTCAGGCCCGCCCCCGAGCGCTCCCTCGACCTCGGCCTGACGTACGCCAGCCGGGTCTTCCGGGCACCCGAAGGAACGGCCGGCTTCCCCATGGTCGTCGTACAGTCCGACCCCCGGACGGCACGCCCCGGGCAGAGCGCCAGCATCCTGCCCATCGAGGACGGCCGGTGGATCGTCACCGCGGCCGGAACACGGGGAGGCGAGCCCACAGCGGTCAACGAGGACTTCGAGCCGTTCGCCCGCGGACTGCGCCACCCCGTCATCGGCGAGATCATCTCCGGCCTGGAGCCGCTGACCGACGTCACGGTCAACCGCAGCACGCGCAACACCCGTCGCTACTTCGAGAACGTCAGGGACTGGCCGGAACGGTTCGTCGTGCTCGGCGACGCCCTGGCGGCGTTCAACCCCATCTACGGGCACGCCATGTCCGTGGCGGCCCAGGCCGCGCTCGCGCTCCGCGATCTCGCGTCGGCCCACGGGGTCGACGCGCCCCGGCTCTCACGACGGGTCCAGAAGGCCATGGCCAGACCGGTCGCGGCAGCCTGGGACCTGGCACTCGGGCACGACGTGTTCTATCCGGGAGCCCAGGGGAGCGGCCAGAGCACCCCGACGCGCAAGGACAAGGTCCTGTCCGGCTACACCTACCGCCTGCTCAACACCTGCTGCGGCAGCTTCACCATGACCAAGGACTTCTTCGACGTCACCTCCCTCCAGGCCCCCCTGACCACTCTGGTCAAGCCGCGCGTCCTCCTCGGCGCCCTGCGCGGCCCGCTGCGCCCGCCCCTGAGCGCGCCGCCCCTGACGGACCGGGAGCTGACACTCGTACGGACCGCCGGCCCGAACTGAGATGGAGGCGAGGGCAATCCCGCGCGCCAGGAAGACCACCGCAGAAAGCGTGACCCCCCATGCCTGAGATATCCAGCCCCGTCCGGCCCACCGCCGTCGTCATCGGCGCGAGCGCCGCCGGCCTCTTCGCCGCGTCCGTGCTCAGCGAGTTCGCCGACGTCACGGTCATCGAGCGGGACGAGCTGCCCGAAGGACCCGAGGGCCGCAAGGGCGTGCCGCAGGCCCGCCACGCGCACCTCCTGTGGAGCGGCGGTGTCCGGGCCTTCGAAGAGCTCCTGCCCGGCCTGACCGTCGACATCGTCGCCCGCGGGGGCCGACTGGTCCACATCATGGGCGACATGGTCTCCCGGGCGCCGAACGAGGTCTGGTTCCGCCGGTTCAGGTCCACCCACCACCGCAACCTCGTCTCCTCGCGCAACCTCCTGGACCACGCCCTGCGCGAGCGGGTGCTCGGGGATCCGCGCATCAGCCTGCTCGACAAGGCCGTCGCCGAGGGCCTGGAGGGTGATGCCGTCCGCGTCACCGGCGTCCGGATCCGGTCCGGTACCGGCGTACGGCCCCTGTCCGCGGACCTGGTCGTCGATGCCTCCGGCCGCGGCTCCCGCGCCCCGTCGTGGCTCGTGGACCTCGGTCTGCCCCCCGTCACCGAACGGGAGGTCGACGCGGGCGTCGCCTACGCCACCCGCGTGTACCGGGCTCCCGCGGCGACGGTGGGCGGTTTCCCCCTGGTCAACGTGCAGGCCAACCCGGCCAGAACACCAGGCCGGGGAGGCATCATCCTCCCCGTGGAGGACGGCCGGTGGATCGTCACCCTGTCCGGCACCCGTGGCGGCGAGCCCACGCAGGACCCGGACGCCTTCGTCGACTTCGCCCTCGGCCTGGGCGACCCCGTCATCGGCAGACTCATCGAGGAAGCCGAACCCCTGGGCGGGATCGCCACCACCCGCAGCACCGCCAATCAGCGCCGCTACTACGAGAAGATGCGTGCCTGGCCGGACGGCTTCACCGTGCTCGGCGACGCCATCGCCGGATACAACCCCGTGTACGGGCACGGCCTCACCGTCGCCGCCCAGTGTGCCGTCGCCCTCAGGGGAGTCCTGCGTTCCGCCGGCCTCACCGCCCCCGGCACGGCCCGCCGCGTACAGCAGTCCGCGGCCCGGCCCGTCGCCGGAGCGTGGGACCTCGCCGTGGGGCAGGACGCGTTCTACCCCGGCGCCAGTGACACGCCGCCCAAGGCCGTCGAGAAGCTCCTCGCCCGTTACGTCGACCGAGCCGTCGAAACGGGCGCCCGCAGCCCGCGTGCCCTCGGCGCCCTCCTGGACGTGATGAGCCTGGAGAAGCCCGCGACCCGCCTGTTCTCCCCGGACATGCTCGTCCCCATGCTCTTCGGCCGGAAGCTGCCCCCTCTGCAGGGCCCTCCGCTGAGTGACGCCGAGAAGGAGAGCGTCTGAACCGTTCGCGTGCTCGCCATGACGCCCGCCCTCCGTCCCAGACCTTGTCTCATCTATCGAAAATCGATAGATTCAGATCGTAAGTCGATGGAAGGGTGGGTCATGGGAAAGCTGGCAGTGGGTGCGTTGCGCGCCGTGCTCGCGGTGGTGCTCGTCGGCACCGTGCTCGTGCAGGCGATGATGGTGTGGGCGTTGGCGACCGATCCCGAGGACGGGTCGCTCCCGCTGACCCCGCTTCGGGTGATCACGATCCTGGGCATGCTGTCGGCCCAGGTCGCCCTGGTCTGCGTATGGCGGCTGGTGGCGATGGTGCGACGCGGAACCGTGTTCTCCCACGCCGCCTTCCGGTACGTGGACGGAGTGATCGGCGCGATCGTGGCGGCCGCCCTCGTGTGGTTCGCGGTCACGATCATCAATGCGCCGGGTCAGCGGGAGGACCCGGGTGTCACCGTCATCATGGGCGGGGTCGGTGTGGCCATCCTGGGCGTCGCACTCATCGTGCTCGTGCTGCGGATGCTGCTCACCCAGGCCGTCGCGCGCGACGTGGAAGCCGCGCGGATGCAGGCCGAGCTGGACGAGGTGATCTGATGGCGATCGCCGTCGACATCGACGTGATGCTGGCCAGGCGGAAGATGTCGGTGGGGGAGCTCGCGGACCGCGTGGGCATCACGCCCGCCAACCTGGCGGTACTCAAGAACGGCCGCGCCAAGGCGGTGCGCTTCGCGACGCTCGCCGCGCTCTGCGAGGTCCTGGAATGCCAGCCGGGCGACCTGCTGCGCTGGGAAGCCGAGGAAGCCGAGGAAGCCGAGGAAGCCGAGGAAGCCGGGGACGCCAGGGGCGCCGAGGAAGCCGGGGGCGCCACGGACGAATGACGTGCCCCGGGGGCGGAGTTCCGCGCCCGATGCGCCATCGGCGGTAGGGTGCCGCCCGTGTCCGAGCAGCAGCAGCGCGACCTCGTCGGCTACGGCGCCGAGCCGCCGCACGCCGCCTGGCCCGGTGGCGCACGCGTCGCCGTCAGCCTCGTCCTCAACTACGAGGAGGGCGGTGAACAGAACGTCCTGGAAGGCGATCCCGCCTCGGAGGGCTTCCTTCACGAACTCGTCGGCGCGCCGCCCGTCGTCGGCGGGCGTGACCTGAACGTCGAGTCCCTGTTCGCCTACGGTGCGCGCGCCGGATTCTGGCGCGTGGCCCGCACCCTCGCGGCGCACGGCGCGCCGGTCACCGTGTACGCCGTGGCGCAGGCGCTCGAACGCAACCCGGACGCGGCACGGGCGATGGGCGCCGCCGGCTGGGAGGTCGCGGGCCACGGCCGGCGCTGGATCGACTACCGCCACGTGCCCGAGGACGTCGAGCGCACGGACATCGCGCACTCCGTGGCGACGATCGAGCGGCTCGTCGGCCGTCGGCCGGTCGGCTGGTACACCGGCCGCACCAGCCCCCACACGCGGCGCCTCGTCGCCGAGGAGGGCGGCTTCCTCTACGACTCCGACGACTACTCCGACGACCTGCCGTTCTACGCCGAAGCGGCCGGACGCCCGCACCTGGTGGTGCCGTACACCCTCGACGCGAACGACTTCAAGTTCCTCATCGTCCACGGCTTCACCACCGCCGACGACATGCTCGCCTACCTCGTCGACACCTTCGACGCGCTCCACGCCGAGGGCGCCGACCGGCCGCGCATGATGAGCGTCGGCCTGCACTGCCGCATCATCGGCCGGCCGGGCCGCATCCGCGCCCTCGACGGCTTCCTGGAACACGTCGCGCGGCGGGGCGGCGCGTGGGTGGCCACGCGCGAACAGATCGCCCGCCACTGGCTCGCCACGCACCCGCCCCAGCCCTGAACCGACGCGGCCACCCCTCCCGGAGGCGCCGGTCCGGGGGAGCACGGGCTGGTGTGACGCCCCCGGGGGAGATAAAGTGCTGCTTCATTATGAAGCACGTACATAACTCGGAGGGTCTGTCCCGTGACCCCGACGGTTTCCTCTACGACCCCGGTGTCCGGGCGTCCATGGGCGCCTTCGCGCTCGGTGGCGGCTCGCTCGCGCTGGAGGCGGCCGCGGCCGTCCGTTCGGCTTCGCAGGCCGTCGACCGGCTGCGCGCGCAGGGTGCGGGCGGGCGGGGTCTCAGCGCAGGAGCCCTCGACGTCCTGACCCGCCTGAGCGCGGCCACCGAAGAGGGGCTGAGCATCGGCGAACTGGCCCGCGCGGCCGGCGTGAGCTCCCGCAACGTCACCGGCCTGGTCGACACGCTGGAGCGCGACGGACTGGTGCAGCGGGTCCAGGACCGGCACGACCGCCGGTCGGTCCGGGCCCGGATCACACCGGAAGGCCGCGACTGGCTGGAAGCGTTCCGTCAGCCGACGCAGCGCGCGATGTCCGCCGTCTTCCAGGGCTTCACCGAGGACGAACTCGCCCGGTTCAGGCACCTGTGTCTGCGCCTGGTGGAAAACCAGCACCGGATCGAGCAGTACCTGAACACGGTCCGGCCCGACCAGCCCGCTTCCTGACCCGACGCGACCCGACCAGACGGAGTACCGCATGACCACTACCGACACACCCACACGACAGACGGTCAGGGCCTACCACGAGGCCCGGTTCCGCGGCGATGTCGCGGCGGCCGCCGCCCGGGTCGGCGAAGGGTTCCTCTTCCGCAGCCCGTTTATCACCTCCGACAGCCCTGCCGGCCACCTGGACGGACTCGACGGACTCCTGGGCATCGTCACCGGCGTGGAGCTGATCAGCGAGCTGTACGGCGAAACCGAAGCCACCCTGGTCTACGACATCCACACCGCCCCGGCCGTCGGCATAACCCAGCGCACCGCCGAGCACTTCCGCCTCCACGACGGCCGGATCACTGCGATCACGCTCATCTTCGACTCCGCCCCCTGGCAGGCCATCATGGCCGCGGCCGGCCCGACCCGCGATGAGGGTGTCCCCGCACCGTGACGGCCGCGGGTCGTACCGCCATCCGAGTGTGGCGATCGGGTGGTGTTGCCGCCGCACCCGTGGCCGGACCCTTCTCCGTCGAGTTCCCGCGTGTGCAGGAGTCCGTCGTGACCGTCGTTCGAACGCGGGGACCCGTGGCCGGTGAGGAGGGCGACGGCGAGCTCGCCTACGACACGCTCCTCTACGCGCTCGGCAGCTCCGTGGCCCACCACGGCGTCCCCGGCGCGGCCGAGTACGCCTTCGACGTGACCGGCCGGTCCTCGGCACTGCGGCTGCGAGAACGCCTGGCCGCCTTGGGCGCGGGCGGCACCGTGCTGGTGGTCGGAGAGGGGCTGACCGGCATCGAGACGGCCACCGAGTTGGCCGAGTCCCGGCCCGATCTCTCGGTCGCGCTCGCCGCCCGTGGCGAGCCGGGCGCCTCGCTCTCCCCGGACGCCCGCCGTCACCTGCGCCGCTCCTTCGACCGGCTCGGCATCACCGTCCACGAGCACACCGCCGTCGAAGCCGTCGAGCCGACGCGGGCGATCGCCGCCGACGGTACGTCCGTCCCGGCCGACGTCACCGTGTGGTCGGCCGGGTTAGCCGTGCACCCCATCGCGGCCGCCGCCGGCCTGGAGGTCGCCGGGACCGGCCAGATCACCGTCGACCGGACCATGCGCTCGGTCTCGCACCCGGACGTCTAGGCCGCCGGTGACTGCGCCTACGCGATCGGCGAGAACGGCCGGCCGCTGCCGATGTCCTGCGCCTCGGCCGGCTTCACCACCATGCGGGCGACCGACGCGATCATCGCGCGCCTGACGGGCGGCGAGGTCCCGACCACCGGGCTGAAGTACCACGGCAACCACATCAGCCTCGGGAGGCGTGACGCGATCTTCCAGATGGTGGACGGGGACGTCCGCCCGACGCCGGTCATCGACGCGTGGTGACCGCAACGGTCAGGACGGATCGACCCCGACGGACGAGGTGCGGTCGTGGGAGCGCCGGCGGACCGGCCACCTGGCTGCCGCGTCACCCCGGCGGGCCGCGAGGTGAGCACGGTGATGCGTAGCCGCCCGGTCAGTTCGACGCGTACGGCCGGCAGGGAGCCTCCAGCCGGGTCAGTTCCTCCGCGCTCAGCCTGAGCGTCGCGGCGCGGGCCGAGTCCCGTACGGAGGCCGGGCGGCTCGCCCCCGGGACCGGGATCACCGCCGGGGAGCGGGCCAGCAGCCAGGCCAGGGCGACCTGCTGCGGGCTGACGCCGTGCTCGGCCGCGATGTGGTGGAAGGCGGTGTCCGCCGACGTCTGCCCGGAGGGGCCGTCGAGGGAGCTGCGGGAGATCCCGCCGAGCGGGCTCCAGGGCAGGAACGCCAGGCCCAGACGGGCGCTCAGCCGCACTTCGGGCTCGCTGTCGCGCACGGCGGCCGAGTACCGGTTCTGGACGGAGACGAGCCCGTCGCCGAGGATCTCGTGCGCCTCGCGGATCTGGCCGGTGCTCACGTTCGAGATCCCGGCGGCGCGGATCACGCCGGCGTCGAGCAGCTCGCGCAGGGCGCCGACGGACTCCGCCCAGGGCACGGCCGGGTCCGGCTTGTGCAGCTGGTACAGGCCGATCGCGTCGACGCCCAGGCGCCCGGCCGAGGCTTTCGCCGCGCGCTTGAGGTGGGCGGGGCCGCCGGTGACGGTCCAGCTGCCGTCGCCCGGCCGCCCTCGGCCGCCCTTGGTGGCGATCAGGACGTCGGAGGTGTCACCGCCGTAGCGGGCCAGGGCGCGGGCGATGAGCAGCTCGTTGTGCCCGGTCTCGTCGGCGTGCCAGTGGTAGCTGTCGGCGGTGTCGATGAGCGTGATGCCGGCATCGAGGGCCGCGTGGACGGTCGCGATGGCCCGTGCCTCGTCCGGTCGGTGCTCGATGGACAGGGGCATGGCGCCCAGGCCGATGGCGCTGACGGTGGTGTTCCCGATGGTTCGGTACCGCATGGTGGTGGCTCTGTTTCCTCAGGTGGTGGGGGCAGCGGATGCGACGAGGGCCTCGGTGACGGCGCCGGGCAGCCAGTCGGCCGTGCGGGAGAAGGCGAAGCCCAGCTCCTTCGCGCGGGCGTTGCTCATGGCGTAGTGGCGGTCGAAGGAGAACGGGGAGGCGGGCTCTCCGGCCGCGGCGGTCCGGTAGACGGGCTCCCGGCCGGTCTGCGCGGCGACGGTCGCGGCCAGGTCGCGCACGTCGAGCAGGTCGTCGGAGCAGGCGTTGAGCGGGCCGGTGAAATCGCTGCCGGTCGCCGCCCACCGCAGCAGGCCGGCCAGTTCCGCGTAGTGGATGAACACCGTGGGCAGTGCCCTCGCGTGCACGGTGATCTCTTCGCCGTGGGCGATGCGCTCGGTGTAGTGCGCCAGTCGGCCGGTGAATTCCCGTCCCCCGCCGCCGAGTACGTGTGCGCTGCGTACGGAGGCGAACGCGAAGCCGCCGGCGCGGGTGAAGACGGCCTCCGCCTGGCGCTTGCCCTCGGCGTAGTGCGCCTCCAGGTAGGCCTCGTCGTGCCAGGGCAGGTCCGGGGCCACCGGCCAGGCACCCGGGTCCACGTGCTCCTCCGGGACCGGAGCGCCCGCCGGGTCCGGCAGTGCGGCGCCCGCAGGGTCGTAGACCTCGATCGTGGAGGTCATGACGTAGCGCCGGGCACGGCCGGCGAAGGCGCGGGCGGCGATGGCGGCCTGCACGGGGGTGTAGCAGACCTGGTCGACCACCACGTCGAAGGTGCGGGCGCCGAGTACGGCGACGAGGGCCGCCTCGTCGTCGCGGTCGACGACCAGGTGCTCGACGCCGGCGGGCGGCGGGGTGGAGCCGCGGTTGATCACCGTTACCTGGTGGCCGTCGGCTTGCAGGCGCTCCACCAGGAGCTTTCCGAAGTATCGGCTTCCGCCGATGACGCAGATCCTTTGCATGCCCCCATCCTCGGCACCTGGCGTCTTCAGCAGAAGTGGCCGCTTACTGCACGGGTGTTAAGGAATGCTGTTGACCGATGTGCGGCGGCCCGGCGGCCCGGCGGCCGGCCCGTCGGGCGGATGCGTCACTCCGCCCCGGCCTGGGCGCGGCGGGCGTACGCGCGCGCGGCGCGGGCCCGGTCGCCGCAGCGGGTGGAGCACCAGTGGCGGCGGCCGTGGCGCAGCAGGTAGCGGTTGCAGGGGGCGGAGCCGCAGGCGGTGAGGCGTTCGGCGTCCGGGGAGGTGAGGAGGTCGGCGGCGTCGGCGGCGAGGGCCGCCAGGGCGTGGTCGACGATCGCGGTGGTGGGGTGGGTGGTGGCGCGGTAGGGGCCGTTCTCGTCGTCCCAGGCCAGCAGCGGGGCGGTCGGGACGCGGGTCATCGCGTCGTTGACGGCCCGGACGGCGGCGGGGAGGGCGGGGAGCCCGGCGGCGCGGGCCGCGAACAGCGACCTGATCTGTTCGCGCAGCGCGCGCAGTTGCGCCGTGCACATCTCCCGCATGCCCGCGTCCGCCGGGGCGAGGCCGCGTTCCGTCAGCCAGAGGTTCGCCTGTGCGGGAGTCCCCAGGAGATCGATGGTGTGCCCGCCGGGCCGTGCGACGGCGCTGTTGGCGAGGGCGAGGGAGAGGTGCTCCCGCTCGCCCTGGGCCGGCGGCACGAGGGGTTCTTCCCGTACGGACTCCTTCATGTTCCTCATGTTACGGCTTGCGGTCATCCGTGAGAAACGGCTACCGTCACTTCACGGTTAAATCGAATCTATCCGTGAGGTGCTTTCTCCGTGTCCTCTGTGCCCGCATCGACCGACCACTTCCCCGTCCGCGTCCTCGGCGGCCCGACCGCCCTCTTCGAGTACGGCGGCCTGCGCTTCCTGACCGACCCGACGTTCGACGGCCCCGGCGACTACCCGGTACCCGGCACGACGCTCACCAAGACCGCCCCCTCCGCCGCCGCCCCCGGCGACCTCGGCGCCATCGACGTGGTCCTGCTCTCGCACGACGAACACCCCGACAACCTCGACGACTCCGGCCGGGCCCTGCTCGCCGACGTGCCGCTCACCCTCACCACCCCCGGTGGCGGAAAGCGCCTCGGGGAGGGGGCCAGGGGCCTGGCCGACTGGGAATCCGTCGAGCTGGACCGCCCCGGCGGCGGCACGGTCACCGTGACCGGCGTACCCGCCGTCCACGGACCCGGAGCGCGCGAGGAGGTCGAGCCGATCGTCGGCCAGGTCATCGGTTTCGTCCTGACCGGCGAGGGACTGCCCACCGTCTACGTCAGCGGCGACAACGCATCGCTCGACGCGGTCGGGGAGATCGCCGAGCGCTTCGGCCCGGTGGACACCGCCGTGCTCTTCGCCGGAGCCCCCCGCTTCCCCGTGCTCTTCGACGGCCGCCTGATCGTCCTGGACAGCGCCCAGGCCGCCGAGGCCACCCGGATCCTCGGCGCCCGCCGCGTCGTGCCCGTCCACTGCGACAGCTGGGCCCACTTCACCGAGGGCCACGCCGAACTGGAAGCCGCGTTCACCGCCGCCGGACTGGCCGACCGCCTGGACCCGGACTGGCGCCGGCCCGCCTGATCCGGACGGGGCACCCCCCACCGCCGGGGTTCCTGCGCCGGACGGCCCTCACTGACGCGGGACGTCGATGCCGGCCGCGCGCAGGTTCGCCTCGACCAGGGCGTTCAGCCGGACGAGGGCGGGCGACCCCTCCTCCCGGTGGTGGTTGACCAGTCCGTACCGGGAGGCGGTGTCGGACCGGCTCCGGAACCCGTCCGGCATCGCCAGCCGCTCGCGTTCGGCCAGCAGCCTGTCGGCCAGCTCCGACGCCAGTGCGTCGATCCGCGGGTCGTCCGGATCCCAGGACATCGCCTCCCGGCCGCGCTTGGTCAGCTCGATCCATGCGGGGTCGTCGAGCCACCGTTCGAGCTGGGTCAGGAAGCTGTCGAAGACCTCCGGAACCAGCGCCCGGGCCAGTACCAACGCCTCCCGCTGAGTGGCCACGTAGTCGGCGCCGAAGCCGAGACCGGCGAGTCCGTCCAGGACCGCGCAGGCCCGGTCGGGCAGCAGGGCCCGGTCGCCGTGGGCGAGCCGGTGCAGTGTGTCGCGCCGGGCGGTCAGGTCCTCGATCTGTTCGGTGAGCCGACGGCGGACGTCGTCCAGGGTGGCGGCGAACCGCTCGGGACCGGCGTCGAGCAGCTCACCGACCTCGGCCAGCGGCACGCCCGCCCCGGCCAGCGTCCGTACCTGGACCAGCCGCAGCAGGTCGGCCGACCCGTAACGTCGGTAGCCGGAACCGTCGCGTTCCGGCTCGGCGACCAGGCCGAGCCGGTGATAGTGCCGCACCGTCTTGATCGTGACGCCGACGTACGCCGCCGCCTGACCGATCGTGAGCCCGTCTGCCATCGGCTCGGTGCACCTCCGGATCGTAGGGTCCCCGCCCGGGGCGGGGCCGTGGTCGCCGGCGGCCCGTACGCCCGCCTCGCGGTCATGGGCCGCGGGCGGTCCCAGGGGCGAGGGTAGCGCGCGTCCGTTCGGATCCCCTCACCCGTGCGATCGGTGCCGGTGACCCCAAGGTCCGCACAGGGCTTGAGGTTGACCTTGGGTCAGGGTGCACGCTCCTCGCATGGCCGCTTCGACGGGGCCGGGCCGGTGGCCGGCAGGGCCACCGTCGCGCCGTCGAGCCGTGCCGGACACCTACTGCCGCGAGATGAGGAATGACCATGAGCGAGTCCCTCCAGACCGTCGAGACCACCGCTGCCGGGCCGGACCGCCCCGAGCTGCGCGAGGCCATCCAGGAGATCGTCGATTCCGGTTTCGCCGGAGTGCAGCTGCGCGTGAACGACGAGCGGGGCGAATGGGTCGGCACCGCCGGGGTGCGCGAGCTGGGCGGGGCGGAGGCGCCACCGGCCGACGGGCACTTCCGGATCGGCAGCATCACCAAGACCTTCACGGCGACCCTGGTGCTGCGGCTGGTCGCGGAGGGAAGGATCGGGCTGGACGCCCCGGCGGACGACCACCTGCCCGGTTTCGGACTGGACCGACGGATCACCGTACGGATGCTGCTCCAGCACACCAGCGGGTTGTTCAGCTTCACCGGAGAGGTCTACGAGGACGGGACGGTCGTGCCCGGTGGAGTCCCCGGGATCGGCAAGGAGTGGATGGACAACCGGTCCCGCACCTACCGGCCGGAGGAGCTGGTACGGCCCGCGCTGTCCCGGCCGACGCGGTTCGCACCGGGGGCGGACTGGAGCTACTCCAACACCAACTACGTACTGGCCCGGCTGCTGATCGAGCACGCCACCGGCCGTTCCTACGCCGAGGAGATGCGCCGGCTGGTCCTGGATCCGCTCGGGCTGACGGGCACCGTGGTGCCGGACGCCTCACCGGAGATCCCCGAGCCGCACGCCCACGGCTACTACGGGTACGAGGACGCCGGCCGGTGGACGGTGGCCGACACCACCCGCTTCAACCCCTCCTGGATCTCCGCCGCCGGTGACATGATCTCAACCACCCGTGAACTGCACACCTTCTTCTCCGCACTGATGGGAGGCCGGCTCCTGCCGGCCCCGCTGCTGGCCGAGATGCGCACGCCGCACCCCAAGATGGGCTACGGCCTGGGGGTGTTCGCGGAGGAGACGGACGACGGCGGCACCATCTTCCAGCACAACGGCGGGTTCTGGGGCTGGGCGGCGCTGATGTACAGCACGCCCGACGGCAGCAGGACCCTGACCGGCTCGGTGACCTGCGGGGACGCGGAGCTCGACCTGGCCGCCACGGTCGAGGCGTTCGAGAAGGTGAAGCGGCGGCTCGTCAGGGAGGTGTTCTGTGACGGGCGGACCGCGGCGGACCGGCCGACGGGCTGAGCGCGGCGGGACGGCGTAGGCGGTACCCGGTACCCGGAGCTCCGCGTACCGGGCCGGGCCCGCCGCGGAGCCTGACGTCCGCCGCGGTCCCGCCGCGGAGCCTGACGTCCGCCGCGGTCCCGCCGCGGAGTCACCTCCGGCGCATCAGGGCGGTCATCGCGGCGATGTCCGTCTCCGACCGGGCGATCGGGATCCAGGGCGGCGACAGGTCGTACTCGGTATGGACCCGGACGAGCTCGTCGGCGAAGGTGCGCACGACCTCGGTGGTGGCCGTGCCCCGCTCCGCGTGCTCGACGAACAGCTCGCAGGCTTCCACGGCGCCCTCGTATTCGTGGTCGAACTCGAACAGCGCACAGATCGCCTCGACGGCGTGGTCGGACGACGACAGATGGCTCATCCCGCAGTCGAGCCCGTCGTCGCCCAGGTCGTCGGGGTACGGCGCACGGTGCCAGGAACCGTCCTCGAACCAGTAGACGCACTCGATCCTTCCCTGGACCAGAAGGTCGTCCCGGACTTCACGGCGCACCCACCCGGGCGCCCCGGCGAGGAGGTCGATCGCGGGCTCGTACCGCCCGACCTTGCTGGAATCGTCCTGCCCGAAGAGAACCGCCCGGCCGCCGTCGGCCCGGACCAGCACCCATCGGCTGCAGCTGCTGTCGTCGTAGTGCAAGGCGCGGCCGTCCCCACCGGCACTGCCGGCGAGCCAGTACCCGCGCCGGAAGGTCTCCTTCTCCTCCTCGGCGTCCCAGGTCACCGCGGCGAGCGCGGCCCACCGCGCCCACAACAGGCCCGCTTCCGGAAGGTCCTCCGGCCGCCCCGGACGATGAATCTTCATCCCCACCTCACACTCCCCGGCCCTTCGCATCCGACCACAGACACTAACGGGGGCTGCGCCGGGCCTCTTTTCCGGACTGCCCTTCCCGGATCACCCTTTCCCGGATCACCCTTTCCCGGATCACCCGTTTCCGGGAGACCCGGTCGCGGCGAACGGGTAGCGCACGCCGGTGAGCCGTTCCGAGAGCGTCCGCAGCCGCCGGGCCGGGCGCTCGTCGGGTTACTCGCGGAGCCGGGCGTCCGCCGGGGGATACGCGGCGTCACCGCTGTCCGCGCCCAGGCCCGCGAGCAGGCGCAGCCCGTCCTCGGCGGGGCTGCCGGGGGCCGCGGACAGGACCAGCAGTTCCACTCCCGACTCGTCCGGCAACGCGAAGTTCTCCTGGTGCAGTTCCAGCAGTCCGACCAGCGGATGCCGGTACGCCTTGCGTCCGTGCGTGCGGGCGCGCACGTCCGCGCGGGCCCAGAGGCGGCGGAAGCGCTCGCTGCCCATCGCCAGCTCGCCGATGAGCGAGGCCAGTCGGGGGTCCTCGGGGTACTTCCCGGCGGCCAGGCGCAGGTGCCCGACCACGTCGAGGGTGCATGTCTCCCAGTCCGCGTAGAGGCCTTGCTCGGCCTCCTCCAGGAAGATGTGCCGGGCGATGTTCAGGCCCGGCATCGGCCGGCCGAAGAGCAGCCCGGCGAGCCGGTTCCCGGCGAGCGCGTCCAGACGGTGGTCCATGATCAGTGCGGGTGCGCCGGTGACCAGGCCGAGGACGCGCAGCAGTTCCGGCCGGACCCGCCCGCCCGGCGACTTCGCGCTGCGCCGGCGCTGCCGGGCGAGCCGGTAGAGGTGCCCGCGTTCGGTCTCGTCGAGGCCGAGGACGCGGGCGAGCGCGTCGAGGACCTGCTCGGAGGGCTGGGTCGCGCGGCCCTGCTCCAGGCGCACGTAGTAGTCGACGCTGACCCCGGACAGGTGCGCGACCTCTTCGCGGCGCAGCCCTTCGACCCGGCGGCGGCTGTCGGCGGGTATGCCGACGGCCGCCGGATCGACCCGGGAACGCCTGGTCCGCAGGAAACCCGCAAGATCGTCCATGTCCCCAGTATGGCCTCGGAGATGCCCGTGAAGGTGGCCCTGCCAATACCAGGAAGCCCGGTCCGACGGAAGAGGAGCCCCTGAACGCCGGGCGCCGCGGCGCCCAGGATCGAGGCATCCGATCCGAAGGAGCTCCCGTGAAGACGCTGATCGTCCACGCCCACCCCGAGCCGAAGTCGCTCAACAGCTCGCTCAAGGACCTCGCGGTGTCCACCCTGGAGGCCGCCGGGCACGAGGTGCGGGTGAGCGACCTGTACGCGATGGACTGGAAGGCGGTGGTGGACGCCGCGGACTACGGCCCCGCCGCGTCGAGTCCGCTGAGGGTCGCCCTCGACTCGGGCCGGGCCTTCAACGCCGGGACGCTCACGCCGGACGTCCTCGCCGAGCAGGAGAAGCTGCTGTGGGCCGACACGATCGTCTTCCAGTTCCCGCTGTGGTGGTACGGCATGCCCGCGATCCTCAAGGGCTGGGTGGACCGGGTGTTCACCTACCGCTTCGCGTACGGCGTCGGCGAGCACAGCGACACCAAGTACGGAGAGCGCTTCGGCGAAGGCACCCTCGCGGGCAGGAGGGCCCTGCTGTCGGTGACCGTCGGCGGCCCGGAGTCGCACTACTCCGCCCGCGGGATCAACGGCCCCATCGACGACCTGCTGTTCCCGATCCACCACGGCATCCTCTACTACCCCGGCATCGAGGTGCTGCCGCCGTTCGTGCTGTACGGCGTGGACAGGATGACGGACGAGGAGTACGCGCCCGTCGCCGAGGCCTGGCAGCGGCGCCTGCTCACCCTGGAGTCGACCGAGCCGATCGCGTTCCGGAAGCAGAACTTCGGCGACTACGAGATCCCCTCGCTGCACCTGAAGGAGGGTCTGGAGCCCGCCGGCCGCTCGGGATTCGGGCTGCACGTGCGCGGCTGACCGCCGGGCAGCGCTCGTACGCTTCCGGGCGAGACCCGGGACCGGTCCTGCGCCCACGCCGCATGACCGCCCGCGCACGCCCGCCCGCGCCCGCCCACGCATGACCTCGGACGGTGACACCTTCGGGTGATCGCCGTACCGAGGTCTTCCGAACGACCCGTTCCGGACCGAGTCTTGACCCTCCCCCTCACTCACGGAGGCGTATCCGATGACCGGCGAGGACAGTGGAGTACGGGCGGACGAGGAGATCGCCTTCTCGTGGGACGGCGACACCCGCTGGGAGGCCGCGAAGTACATCACGCTGCGCCACATGGCCCGGCGTCTCCCGCACCTGATGAAGCGCTCCCTGTCGATCGCGTGGCGCGTCGACCGGGCGTCCGTGGCCGGGCTCCTGTCCTGCCAGGTCGTCTCCGGCATCGCGGCGGCCCTGGGCCTGTTCGCGACCACCTCGACGATCACCGCGCTCATCTCCTCCGGAAACATCACCGACCGGCTGTGGCAGGCGTGGCCGTCCGTCGCGGTGCTCGCCGCCGCGGCCGGGATCAGGGCCACCCTCTACATCGTGGTCACGTGGCTGTCCTCCCGCATCTCGCCCCTGCTCCAGCAGGAGTACGAGCTGATGCTGCTCGACGCGGCCACCGGCAGCGAACTCGCCGCCTACGACAGCCCCGGCTTCAAGGACCGGTGGGACAACGCCGAACGCGGCGCCGTCGTCTCCAAGGACATCATCGAGGAGGGCCAGGACCTCCTCGCCGCCCTCGCATCCCTCCTGGCCGGCGCCGTCGTCCTCGGCACCCTCCACCCCCTCCTCCTGCCGTTCCTGGTCCTCGCCAGCCTCCCCCAGGGCATCGCCCAGGTACACAGCGCCCGCGTCACCTACCTGGCCGCCGTGAAGACGACCGGCCACAGCCGCATGATCGGCGTCCTGCGCTGGCACCTGGCCGACCGGCACTCCGCCGACCAGGTCCGCGCCGGGACCATGGCGCCCTTCCTCCTCGGCAAGTACCGGCACCTCACCGACCGGGTCACCGCCGTACACCGCCAGGCCGTCACCGAAGGCGCCCGCATGGCCTTCCTCGGCGCACTCGGCGGCGGCCTGGCCTCCGCCGTCGTCTGGGGGGTCCTGGTCGCCCTCCTCGCCACCGGCCACCTCACCGTCGCCGCCGCCGGAACCGCCGTCCTCGCGCTGCGCACCGTCACCGGCTCGGTCCAGGGCGTCGTCCGCAACGCCGCCATGATCTTCCGTACGGGCATGTACATGGACGACTGGTCGACGTTCCTGGAGGAGACCGGCGGCTACCGCCTCACCGCCGGGGAGGTCGTCCCCGGCGCCCCGCGCGAGATCCGCGCCGAGAACCTCGTCTACCGCTACGAGGGCGCCGACAGGAACGCCCTCGACGGCATCGACTTCAGCGTCCGCACCGGCGAGATCGTCGCCCTGGTCGGCGAGAACGGATCCGGCAAGAGCACCCTCTCCAAGCTCCTCACCCGCCTCCACCTCCCCACCGCCGGCACGGTCACCTGGGACGGGCACCCCACGACCGCGCTCGACCCCCACGCGGCCTGGAAGCACGTCTCCCTCGTACCGCAGGACTTCTCGTGCTGGCCGATGACCGCCCGCGACAACATCACCCTCGGGCAGCCGCGCAGCGACGACGAGAAGGACGTCTGGGAAGCCGCCGCCGCGGCCGGTGCCGACGAGGTCGTGCGCGAACTCCGCGCGGGCCTCTCCACCCTCCTGGCCCGCGAATGGCTCAACGGCGCCGAACTCTCCGGCGGCCAGTGGCAGCGCGTCGCCCTGGCCCGCGCCTTCTACCGGCCCGCCGCCCTCCTGGTCCTCGACGAACCCACCTCCGCCCTCGACCCCCGCGCCGAACACCGCATCTTCGCCAACCTGCGCCGGGCCGCCCGTGAGCGCGCCGTGGTCCTGGTCACCCACCGCCTCGCCAACGTCGCCGTCGCGGACCGCATCGTCGTCCTCGACCACGGCAGGGTCGTCCAGGAAGGCACCTTCGCCGAACTGTCCAGGGCGAACGGACTCTTCCGCGAGCTCCTCGAACTGCAGAACGACCGCACCGTCCCCGGCCAGCGCACCCCGAAGGAGACCACCGCGTGAACACGACACCGCCCGGATCGCTGCCGCCCGCGCAGTACATCGAGACGATCGCCGGGCGGGAACACGGACCGCTGGAGACGCCCTGGTGCGCGGTCCGCGAGTCCGGGACGGAGCCGACGAGGGAACCGACGGTCGGGTCCCAGATCCCCGGCCCCGCACCCCGAGGCCGGGGTCGTCCGAGCGCCGCCGGCCGGCGGCCGCGGGGGCGGAGGGCCGTCAAGCGCTCCAGGGGATGTCCGGCCTGAGCATTTCGTGGATGCAGCGGCGCAGGCCGCTGTGGGAGTCGACCGGTGGGAGCCACGGCACCCGCTGGAGCAGATCGCTGAGTCGATCGGTACTCGGGTCGGTCAGGAGGGCGTGGAGTTCGTCAGGGGCCGGGTCGTCGTCGGCCAGGCACAGCCAGGCCAGGCCGGCGCCGATACGCATCTCGGGCGAGCGGTCGGGATCCGACCACACGTCCCGTGCCCACGCCCGAGCGTGTTCATCCCCGTGTTCGCGGGCGAGTTGGGCGATCGCCAGGATCAGGCTCACCTGGACCACCGGATCGTCTTCCACCGCCAGCCTGCGGCGCAGGGCCGAGGCGATCCGCGGAGTCTCGCCGGTCGCGACCGCCAGGACGAAGGCGGTCGCGGAGCGGACGTCGGGATCGGGGTCGGGGAGGAGAGGGAACAGGAGGTGCAGGTCAACCGTGACGGCGTGGCGAGCGGCCTGAATCGTCCAGTCCACCGGGCACATCGTGGTGCCCTCCGTCATCGACGGATCCTCGGCGACGGCGAGAAGGCCTTCGCGTGATCCGTCCCCGTGGTGCTGACATCGCCCGATCTCGGCCACCAGGCGTAGGGTTGCCGCGCGGAGCCCGGGGGATCCGGCCACCGCGATCCGGAGCAGGAACGGCACCGCCAGTGCTCCCACCGCGATCGTGCTGCCCTGATGCTGGAGACCGTCCCACAGCCGCAGCAAAGCCTTGTCGGCGGCTTCGGTGTCTTCGGCGTCCCCGGAGGCGAGCGTCGCCAGGAATCCGGGAATCTCCTCGCCGGAGCCGTAGAAATGAGGGAACCGCTGCCAGGGGATCTCGTCGTACTCGAACCCGTCCTTGACCTCCCGCGGGATCGCGCTCACGACCGTGCGCATGTCGACATCCGTGCCCGCCCACGCATCGGGCCACCCGGACCACCGGTCATCGTCCATCGCCTGGTCTTCGGGCATCGCAGCAATCCTCCACTCGCCGACCACGCGATCCGTGAACTCCTCCGTCAACGGCGGGGCCGACACCACACGTGCGAACCCGGGGAGTCTAACGACCGTGATCATGAGGGCGGTCCGCGCGGCCTTCCCGATCGACGCCGCCGCTCGGCTCGCATCGAACCCCCGGTCAAACCGGCATCAAACAGACGAGTCGATGGTCTGCAGGCCTTGAACCCCGTGCCGTGTATGAACATTTCATGAACGGCCCAACCCCGAAGGTGGATTGATCATCTTCTCGGTCGAATCCGTCACCGCCCCCGAGGTGGCGGTTCGCGATCGAGGAGGTCCGCATCCCCCATGAGGCTGCCCCGCAAACACCGCGCGGACCGAGGTACCAGGGACGAAACCGGAGGACCGGAGCGGACGGAAGGTCCGAAACGCACACGGCGCGCCGCGGGCCGAGCGAAGAGCCGCAGGAGAGCGGCCCGCAAGGCGCGTCGCCGCCTCATCGACTTCCCCAGGCGCGGCCGGCGCGGATGGCGGCGCTGGACACCGTCCTGGAAACTGACCTCCGGTTTGTTCCTGCTCTTCTCCGGCGCCCTCGCCGCCCTCTTCACCGCCGTCTACCTGCAGGTCGAGATCCCGGACCCGCACGACTCCGCGCGCCGGCAGGCCACCCTCTACTACTGGGCGGACGGCAGCCGGATGGTGAGCGTCGGCGATGTGAACCGGCAGGACGTGAAGCTCGACCAGGTGCCCGAGTTCGTCCAGCACGCCGTCATCGCGGCGGAGAACGCCGACTTCTACACCGACTCGGGGGTGTCGGTGACCGGCATCGGCCGGGCCGCCGTCAACATCGTCAAGGGCGAGGAGACCCAGGGCGGCTCGACGCTCACCCAGCAGTACGTGAAGAACACCTATCTGAGCCAGGACCAGACCGTCGCGCGGAAGGTCAAGGAACTCTTCCTGGCCCTGAAGATCAGCAACCAGCGGCCCAAGTCGGAGATCCTCGAGGGGTACCTCAACACCTCCTGGTTCGGCCGGGACGCCTACGGCATCCAGGCGGCCTCGTACGCGTACTACGGCATCCCCGCCCGTGAGCTGAACCCCAGCCAGGGCGCCCTGCTGGCCGCTGTCCTCAAGGGCGCGGAGAGCTTCGACCCGTCCCTCAGCGCCGAGAACCGCCGGCGAGCCGAGGACCGCTGGAGCTGGATCCTGGACCGTCAGGTCGCAACGGGTTCGATGAGTGCCCAGGAACGCGCGAAGTACACGGTCTTCCCCGAGCCGAAGTCCCCCGTCAAGCCGACCAGCCAGGCCGGGCAGATCGGCTACCTCGTCGACATCGCCAACAAGTACCTCAAGAGCCGCAGCGGGATCACGGACAAGGACCTGGCCTCCGGCGGCTACAGCGTCCACACCACCTTCGAGAAGGACAAGGTGCTCGCGCTGACCAAGGCCGTCGAGCAGGTGTGCGCGCAACGACTGGACCCGAAGCAGCGCGCGGAGGACCAGTACGTGCAGGTCGGCGCCGCCTCGATACGGCCCAGGGACGGAGCGATCGTCGCGGTCTACGGCGGCTCCGACGCGATCGAGCACTTCACCAACAACGCGGACACCTCGGGCGTGCCCGCGGCCTCGGCGTTCAAACCCTTCGTGTACGCCGCCGCCATGGAGAAGGAGCACGAGGGCGGGCAACGGCCCGCGGAGGGCGCCGACCAGGACCCCCCGAAGCCCAGGCCGACAGACGCGCCGACGGCACCCACGAACCTCCACGCGGCCCTGGTGAACTCCGACCACACGCCGTTCGTGGAGAGCGGCAAGAAGATCGGGCTGAAGAACGTCAAGGATCTCGCGGTCGGGGCGGGACTGCGTGAGGAGAGCATGGCCAAGCTGGAGCCGACCTTCTCGATCGGAACCTCCACCCCCAGCGCCGTCCGGCTCGCCAGCGCCTATACGACCTTCGTCAACCAGGGCCGGGCCACCGAACCCTACTCGGTGGTCAGGGCCGAACGCAGCGGCGTCGCGGTGGACGGCCTGGGCCACCCCAAACCGCGGCGGGCCATGAGCTCCGAGACGGCCTCGACCGTGGGCGCGGCGCTCCGCCAGGTGAGCTCGAACGCCGTCGGACCGCCGAAGGGCTGGGGGACCAGCCCGCCGTCCTGGGCGGGCAAGACCGGTCCGAACGACCGTATGAACTCTGCCTGGTACATCGGCGCCACGCCGGAACTGAGCACGTCGGTCGCGATGTTCCGTACGAAGCCCGACGTACCGCGACTGCTGCCCATGCAGGGTGTGGGCGGCCCCGATTCCGAGCGGGGCAGCGCCTTCCCGCCGCTGATCTGGAAGGCTTACAACGAGGCGGCGACGCCCCCCACGCCGTAGCACCCGGCGGGCGGTCCACAGGACCGCCCGCGACGGCCTCGCGGCACGGGGCGCCCAGCGACGAAGCGCGGCGGGGAATGACAACGGCCGTTTGGCACGGTGTCAGGCGAAGTCCGCCCGCAGGGAGGAGAGGACCCTGCTCAGCGGGTCGCCCTGATGCCGGGGCCGGCTGTCGGAGAAAGCCGCCCGGGCCCGGTCGAGGTCGTCGTGCGGGAAGGGGCGGGGCACCTGGGGGGCCAGGCTGATGACCAGAGGACGGGCCCCCGCCTGGTCGTACGCGGCGAGCTTGTGGTGTCCGTCGAGGAGGTAGCCCACCCGGCTTTCGGCCGTCGGGAAGAGCGCGACCAGTGCCGGCAGGCCGCCCCCGGCGCGGATGCGATCGCGGTAGCGGCGCACCGCCCGGTGGTCGCGGGGCGGCCACGCGTCGGTGGTCACCAGCGCGAGCTCCTCGTCGGCGTACCAGCTCTCGACCCGGAGGGCGCGCGGGTGGACCACCCGCAGGTCGTGCGGAGCGAGCGCGGCCGACATCACGTACCGCCCGGGGGACAGCAGTGACAGCAGCGGGCGCAGGGCTTCCGGATCCGGTGGCTCGGCTCGGCCGGTGCGCGGGTCGGGGACGAGGCCGGGGACGCTGAGCCACTCGGTGAGGTACTTGACCTCGGAGAGCCCGGGGCCGCCCGTACCGGCGCGGGCCGCCAGCCAGCCCACGCTGCCGCAGCCGTCGCCGGCTTCCAGGAACCCCGGATCACCCGCGAGCAGGAGCAGGCTGCCACCGTTGTCGCCGGTCACCTCGATGACCCCGTGTCCGTCGGCCACGTCGAAGGACACGGAGGAGGAAAGCGGACGCGGCTGTCTGATCATCAGGCGATCCTAGGGGCGGCCTGGTCCACACAGAGCGCGAAGGGGGCTTGGTGGCCCGGCCGTCCCCGGGCCGGTCGGTCAGTGCTGCCGCCGCTGCTCCAGCCAGGCGGCGACTTCACGTCGGAACTCGGGGTCCCTGTAGACGTCCTCCGCGGCGAGCCATTCCAAGCCGCGCAGGACCCCCGGGGAACCAGCGGGGTCGCGTACCGCGTACACGCCGACCCCCGATTCATACGTGTCCGCCATGAGCCAGACGCCGTTGTCCAGGGCCAGCATGGCGAAGCCGGGACGGCCGGCGCCAATGCCGAGGAACGAAGCCGCCCCGGCCCCCATGACGTCCCACCGGTCCAGCAGACGGACCCGGTGCCAGACGGGCATCCTGTGCCGCAGCCTGCGGTCTTCCGCGGCCGTCCAGGTGCCCCGTGGCAACATGATCAGGAATTCGCGGTTCTCGTCGAGCAGACCGGCGGACACGGCGAGCTCGTACCAGCCGTCGTTCAGCCGCTGCACCAGGCGAGGGTCCTCGTACTCGACGAAGAAGCCGCCGACGTGCCTCTCCCGTTCGTACCCGAGGACATGCGGTATCGCCGAGGCCGGAACCGCGTCGGGTATCACCTCCAGCCCCGCCCCCAGCAGCGGTCTGAGCACCTTGCGGTACCTCTCCTGCCTGCCCAACCCGTTCCCCCCTCACGCCAGGACATGTTCGGCTCGATCGTGCCCAGCTCAGCGTAGGGCCCGGGCCGGTCCGATCTGGAGCGGCTCGTGTACACGACGCTGAACCGCGTCGTCGGCCTCACGCGCGCCGGTGACCTGCTGTGGGCGTCGGCTCTTCGATCGTCGAGCAGGGCCAGGCCCACTCCGCGGCCGCGGGCGTCGGGGTGGACGTGGACGGAGTGCTCGACGACCCCGGCGTAGGCGCACCGGTCGGAGACCCGTACCACCGCGGCCCATCCCAGCACCCGGCCGGCGCCGTCGAGGGCGACCAGGCGGTGCTCGGGCAGCTTGGCGGCGTCGAACGCCTCCCAGGTCGGCACGGAGGTCTCGAAGGTGGCGTTGCCGTCGTCGATGCCGAGCCGGTAGACCGCCAGGACCTGCCCGGCGTGCTCGGGCCGCATCGGCTCGACCCGTACGCCCCCCGCGGCGGCGGTCACGCCGATGCCGGGACGTCGAGCTCGGCGAGCAGGCCGCGGACGCGCCGCTCGATCTCGTCGCGGATCGGGCGGACGGCCGCGACGCCCTGTCCCGCGGGGTCGGTCAACGTCCAGTCCAGGTAGCGCTTGCCGGGGAAGTACGGGCAGGCGTCGCCGCAGCCCATCGTGATCACGACGTCGGAGGACCGCACCGCCTCCACCGTGAGGACCTTCGGAATCTCGGAGGAGATGTCGATGCCGGCCTCGGCCATGGCCTCGACGACGGACGGGTTCACGGAGTCGGCGGGTGCGGAGCCGGCGGAGCGGACCTGGACCCGGTCCCCGGCGAGGTGGGTGAGGAAGGCGGCGCCCATCTGGGAGCGGCCGGCGTTGTGGACGCAGACGAACAGCACGGACGGGACGGACGGGACGGTGGGGGTGCTCATGAGGTCGGCGCGCTTTCTTCGGCAGGGCGGGCGGCAGGGACGGCCTGGTCCGTCGGGGTGCGGGGCGGCCGGCCGAAGCAGGCGGCGACGAGGCCCAGGCCGAGGGCGCCGCCGAGCAGTTGGGCGGCGATGAACGGCGTAAGGGAGCCGGGGGCGATTCCGGCGAAGGTGTCGGTGAACGCGCGGCCGATGGTGACGGCGGGGTTGGCGAAGGAGGTGGACGAGGTGAACCAGTACGCCGAGCCGATGTAGGAGGCGACGAGAACCGGTGCCAGGTGCACCCGGCCGGTCCGGGCCAGTCCGAAGACGAGCCAGAGCAGCCCGGCGGTGGCCACCGCCTCGCCCAGCCACAGGTGCCCGGCCCACCGCTCGTGGGAGGAGAAGGCGATGACCGGCTCGGCGAACATAGCGTCGGCGAGCATCGCGCCGCCGATCGCCCCGGCGATCTGGGCCGGGACGTACGCGGCGACCTCGCGCAGGGTGAGTCCGTCACGGCCGCGGAGGCCGGTGAACCAGGCGGCCAGCGTGACGACCGGGTTGAAGTGCGCGCCGGAGACCGGGCCGAGGAAGGCGACCAGCACGCCGAGGCCGAAGACGGTCGCGAGGGAGTTGGCCAGCAGCTGCAGGCCGACGTCCGGGGTCAGCTCGGTGGCCTGGATCCCGGAGCCCACGACCACCGCGACCAGGGCCGCCGTACCGGCCGCCTCGACCGCCGCCCGTCGGGCCAGCGGCGCCGAGGTGCTCACGTGCCCGCTTTCGCGGGCGCGGCGGGGACCTCGAGCAGGGCGGACAGCTGGGCCAGGGCCTGGGGGATCACCCAGTAGTACACCCAGGTTCCGCGCCGCTCGGAGCCGACCAGTCCCGCCTCGCGCAGCACCTTCAGATGATGGGAGATCGTCGGCTGGGAGACGTCGAAGGGGCCGGTCAGGTCACACACGCACGCCTCACCGCCCTCGTACGAGGCGATCAGCGACAGCAGTCGCAGCCGGATGGGGTCCGACAGCGCTTTGAACATCCGCGACAGCCCGGCTGCGGCCTCATCGCCCAGCGGCTCGCGGACCATCGGCGTACAGCACGCCGCATCGCCTTGCCCCAGCAGCGGCAGGCCAGCTTGTTTCGACATGCCTCTATGTTGACAGCTATCTAATCCAGTGGCAACGTCTTCTATATCGACAGACGTCGAAACAGAATGCCGAAGGGGAGACCGCCATGTCCCGTGTCCAGCTCGCCCTGCGCGTCGCCGACCTGGAGGGCTCGATCGCCTTCTACTCCAGGCTCTTCAACACCACACCGGCCAAGCTCCGCCCCGGCTACGCCAACTTCGCCATCGCCGAGCCGCCGCTCAAGCTCGTCCTGATCGAGGGCGGGGCGGACGAGCCCACCCGCCTCGACCACCTCGGCGTCGAGGTCGCGACCACCGAGGACGTCACCGCCGCCACGACCCGCCTGAAGGAGGCGGGGCTGGCCACCTTCGAGGAGAACGACACCTCCTGCTGCTACGCCCTCCAGGACAAGGTCTGGGTGACCGGCCCCGGCCGGGAGCCGTGGGAGGTGTACGTCGTCAAGGCCGACGCCGCCACCCTCGGCAAGAGCGCCGACAGCGCGCCGCGGGCCTGCTGCGACCCCGCGGACGGACAGTCCCCCGACGCCGCCCGGACCCCGGCAGCGGCCGAGGCCGCGGCCGGCTGCGCCTGCGGAGGCTGATCGGCCGTCGGCCCGCCGCGGGATGCCGGAAGCACGGCGGAGCGGAAGCAGAGGGGCGGAAGGCGTGCCACCGGCCGCCGATTGGCCCTCGACCCGGAGCCGTGGGCCGGGGAGGCTCAAGATCCGACACCGTGCGCGAGGGAGTTGTGATGCAGGTCGCCGTGGTCACTTTCGACGGGTTCAACGAGCTCGACAGCTTCATCGCCTCCGCGTTGATCAACCGGTGTCGCAAGGACGGCCTGGAGGCCTTCATCACGACGCCGACACCGGTGGTCACGTCCATGGGCGGCGTCGAGGTGACGGGACAGCGCCCGATGGAGTTCGTCACCGAAGCCGACGTCGTGCTGATCGGCAGCGGAGTGAAGACGCGGGACGTGGTCGCCGACGACCGCCTGATCTCCAGGCTGGTGCTGGATCCTTCGCGACAGCTGATCGGCGCGCAGTGTTCGGGCGCCCTGGTGCTGGCCCGGCTCGGGTTGCTGGACGGAATGCCGGCCTGCACGGACATGACGAGCCGGCCCTACGTCGAAGCCTCAGGCGTCACCGTGCTGGACGCGCCGTTCCACGCGGAGGGGAACATCGCCACGGCGGGCGGTTGCCTGGCGTCCCAGTACCTCGCCACCTGGGTGGTCGTCCGGACGCTCGGGGAGGACGCCGCGCGCGACGTCATCGACTACGTGGCTCCGGTCGGCGAGAAGCGGGAGACCGTCGAACGCTCCCTGCGCGCCGTCCACAGGGGCGAGAGCGCCCTGCGCTGACGCTCCGTGGGCCCCGCGGCCGGCGCCGTCGCGCGCTCGTCGGCCTCCGCTCACGGGGAGGTCGGTGGCGTCCAGCCCGGATCGCGCCCGCTCAGCCCCACTGCCCTGTCCAGCAGCGGAGCGTCCTGCGGTACGGGCACGACGGCTCCGAAGATGCCCCCGCCCCGGCTCTCGTCCTGCGCGGCGGCCAGCAGGAACTCGTGCGAGGCGCGCAACGCGGCCTGATCGGGTACGTACTCCTGGCCGGTGGCCTTGGCCAGGTCCCAACCGTGAATCACCAGTTCGTCGGCGGCCACCACGGCCGCGATGTCGCCGGGCAGGTCCACGCCGCCCGCGCGGGTCATGCCGGTCCAGGCGGCCGGATCCCTCCAGGCTTCCGCCAGTTCGTCGAGGACCCGGGGAAGGTCCGCGCGCCAGGACGCGGGCAGGGCGGGTGCGGCCGCACCGGGGGCCGTGTCCGTGGTGGGGCCCAGGTCCTTGCGGGCGGCGTCCCGGAACGCGACGGCGAGGCCCGCGAGGTGGCCCAGCAGGTCACCGACCGCGTACGCCGGGCAGGGCGTCCGGCCCCCGAGCCCGGTGTCCGGGACGCCCGCCACGAGACGGGCCACGATCCCGGCCTGCGGTCCGAGGTCGAGAGTCGTCGTATCGGTCATCTGCCGCTCCTCCGGGACGATGGGTCTGCAGGCTAGACCGGCGGAGAGGCCCGTACTCGGCACAACGCGGTCCGAAGATTCACCCGGGCGGACCGGGTCCGGCCGGTGCCCGTCCCCGTATATCGGATGTACGCCGCCCGGCGGCGCCGCCTACGCTCGGTGCGTGGACCCCGTCGGACTCGCCCGCGTCGTACTGCCCGTCACGGCCCTGCTGTACGGGATGCTCGGCCTGCGGACCCGTCAGGGACGCAGGTGGTGGCGGGTCGTCACGGGGCGGCGTCCCGCGCCGGTCGACCCCTACCACGCGGCCGTCGGCCGCTGGTCGCTCGGGGACGACGTCCAGGCCGCCGCGGCCGGACTGTTGCTCGACGGGCTGGCCACGGTGAACCACCGGGGCAACCTCGCCGTCACAGCGGCCGGCGCGGACCCGGGGGCCGACGCGGGCCACCCCCTCCCGGACGCGTTGCTCGCCGCCCTGCGCCGGCGCACGGCGCCCGTCGCCCTGGGCAACGTCGTGTCGCGTGACGCCGAATTCGCCACCGCTCGGGCGGAGTTCCACGCCGCTTGCCGCGACCGCCTCCGGTCCCGCCTTCCGGTGAGGCCCGGCGGGACCGACCGGCTGGCCGCGCCGGCCGTGTGGGCCGTGCTGGCAGTGATCGTGGTGACGGCCGTCGCCCTGATCCGGACCGACCCCCACGGGCCGGTGGAGGGTACGGCCGCCACCGCGACCTGGTTCGCGCTGGTCGCGCAGATCGTCGTCCTCGTGGGGTACGGCAGGCTCCGCGACGCCAACCGCAGGGAGGCCGACCCCGGCGCGGGGGCGGCCCCGAACGACGTGCATCCGGCGCTCACCGAGCTGGCGGCGCGCGACCCCGAGGCCGCGGCCTGGCTCCGGGTGAGCCGCCGGCGGACCCGCCGGGGCCGCAACCGCGGCCGCCCCCGCGGCGCCCGCCGCCCGGCTGCCGCCGCCCGGCCGGCGCCTCCCCGGTGAGCCCGAAGGCAATCGAGGCACCTTCCGCGCGCCGCGGACGTTGCGAAGGTTGTGATCGAACTCAAGCGTGCCATCGCCGTACTCGCAGTAGCCCTTGCCGGGGCAGCGGCCCTCACCTCACCCGCCACAGCCGCCGATCGTGCCCCGTACGAGCCCACCCGCGCGGGCTCCCGCCCCGGGGGAGGCCCGGCCGCGCCGGAGCGGGCGACCATCACGGAAGGGCAGGTCAAGGAGGTCGCCCCCGGGGGCGTGATCACGTATCCGAGCGTCACCAGCTGCCTCACCGTGACCGTACGTCTGGGGGACGGCGGTCTTGTCGGTGCTCATGCCGGCCTGTTCCAGGTACCCGGCGAACTGCGGTCCGACGAGGTCCTGGCCGCGCTCAAGGACCGCGTCGGCGCCCGCCGCGTGACCGCGGTCCAGGTCAAGGGGGCCGTCGGCGCGTGGCACCCGAGCTACTTCGTGAAGGCGATCGAGAGGTACGACGAAGGGGAGCGGGTGCCGGTCCCGTCGGGCCCGGACGCCGAGGGGCTCGCCCGGGAGGTCGCGCGGGTGCTCGGCACGTCCCGCACGCTCGTCACGGTCGAGGACATACCCGACGGGGATCAGATCGTCAGCTGACGTGCGCCGTGCGAGCGCCGCCGTGCGAGCTCCGTCGCGCCGGCCACCCGCGTCACGAGCGCCTCGTCCCCACCTCCCCGTCGAAGCCGAACGTCCGGTCGCGGTCTCCGTCGGCGGAGAGGAAGTCCCGGAACACCTGTGCGGAGTGCGGGTTCCGGGTGCACTGCCACACGCCGTGCGGGCAGTAGTCGGTGATGCTGTGGTAGAGCGGCTTGTGCTGCTCGATCCACTCCAGCATGCGCCCCATGTACTCGGGGTTGTCGCCGTTGCGGAACAGCCCCCACTCGGGGTAGGAGATCGGCTTCCCGTGCGCCTTCGCGAAGTCGACCTGCTTCTGGAGCCCGTAGGGCTGGGTCACCTGCTCGTCGAAGGAGTGGCCGGGAGGCTGGTCGTAGCTGTCCATGCCGATGATGTCCACCACGTCGTCGCCGGGGTAGCACCTGGTCCAGGCGATGGCGTCACCGCCGCGGTTGGGGGCGAAGTCGAAACGGAACCGCTGGCCCTCCACCGAGCGCATGGCAGCCGTGACGCGCCGCCAGTACCTCTTCCAGTTCTCGGGGTCGGGCCGGCAGCGGTGGGTGTAGTCGAAGCCGTTCATCTCCCAGCCCAGCACGATCACCGTGTCCGGCACCCCCAGGGCGACCAGACGTTTCGCCAGCCGCCGGAAGTGGTGGTCGTACTCACCGCGGGCGCCGGAGCGGATCAGCTCGGCGACCCGGGCGTCGGGGACGCGGCGCTCGTTGCGCTCGAACATGGGCACGTTCAACACGAACAGCCGGTCGGCCCTCTCCCGGCGCCACCGCGCCCAGCTGCGCAGGGAATCGGGAGCCCCCTCGATGTTCGCCCACGTGTCGCCGGGCAGGTAGGTGTGGCCCGCGCGAAGCTCGGTGCCCCCGAGCCAGTGCGAGAGCTCCTGCATCCTCTCGACGCCGGGCGTGCCGTAGTGGAGGTAGGCGCCCACCGCGACCCCGTTGCCGGAGCCGCCGTCGGAACCCGCGCGCGGCGGCGTGGTGAGTGCGACTCCGGTGACGAGCAGGCCGGCGGCGATCGCACTCGCACAGGCTCCCGCCAGCCGGCGGCCTCGACGGGACATGCTGCCTCCACACGCTTCGGGACCGGGTGTCTCTCGCACCGACATTAGGCATCCCATCCGACGAGCTGCCCGTCCGATGACCCGAAACTGGGCCATTCGCGCCGGCCCGCCGCCCCGCCCGGCCCGACCGGGTGAAACCCCCTCCCGGCGCGGAGGGCGACGGGCCCGGTGGGCGGCGCGTCCGCCGGCCGGGGCGGGGGTGGCCGTGCTCGACGTCAAGGGATTCTTGACAAGTCGGCGATGTCAAGGTTTCCTTGACGCATGTTGATCTTGAATTCGAAGGTCCGGCGCCGGGTCGCCTTTCCCGCCACCGCGTCCATGGCGGGCGTGCTGCCGCTCGCCGTCGTCCTCCCGGCCGTGGCGGTGATGTTCGGCGACCGGTTCGGCCCCTACGCCACCGTCGCCCTGATCGTCGCCGGCCTCGCGCTCATCGCCTGCACCGCCGGCCTGGCCGCGCGGGCGGCGGCACGTGACTCCGCCGACCGGGCGCGCCGCGACGAGGAAGTCCTCGACGCCCTCGAACCCCTTGCAGGGGTGCGCTGATGAGCGATGAACCGCTGCTCCATCCGACGGAGATCGACCGGATCCGGGAGGGGATCGCCGCGGCCGTGCTCGGCGCACCCGAAGGGCTGGCCGACTCTCTCGAACACGACGCCCACGGGTACCTGCGCCTGGTGGACGCCTCGCGCGTCGGTTGCGAGGAGTCGAGCCGGCTCCTGCGCGAGGCCGTTCAGGGTGCCAGGGCCGCCGGGCACAGCTGGGACACGGTGGGCCGCGTCCTGGGGGTGAGCCGCCAGGCCGCCCAGCAACGCTTCTCGGGCAAGGCCGGGGCAGCGGGTTCGTCGGCCCCGCCCGGCGGGGGACCGAACGCCCCCAAGCGCCGCACGCTCAGCGGGCTGACCGCGTTCGACGAGATGGCGGCCCTGGAGGAGGCCGGCCGCGACGGCTGGCACATGGTCGGTTACGGCCCCTTCTACCATGAGGTGGAGGCTTCCGCCCATCCCTGGGAGCACCGTCGGGTCGCGCTCCCTTCCGTCGCGCGACACCGGCGGATGGAGTCGGAAGGATGGATTCCGGTCGGCGCGGGATGGTTCCCGTGGCGGTACTACAAGCGGCCCGTCAACCCCGGCACCTGAGGACCGCGGCATTCTGGGTGCTGTGGGAAAGCGCCGCGCCGCCCGTGCCCGATGTGGTGATCCGGCGCGGGCGGCGCGGGCGGCGCGGGCGGCGCGAACCGGTGCGGCCGGCGGTGCCCCGCCCTACCCGAACAGACGGTCGCCGGCGGTGGCCATGCGATGGGTGCCGCCGTGGCGGTTCACCCAGTCACGGACGAGGCTGACGGCGTTGGCGCACTGCCAGCTGTCGTCGTACTCGCGTACTCCGGTGAAGGCCCCGTAGCCCGCGATGATGCCGTCCACGCGCCCGTCGCCCAGCAGTTTGTCGACGTACCAGGGGTCGTTGTAGGTGGTGGTCCAGGAGAGCGTGGCCGCGAGTCGGCCGGCGTCGCGGTCCCCGGCGCCCTTCTTCAGTTCCGCGCACGTGTTGTAGGACGCTTCCGTGCAGTTGCCGAACCCCTTGGTGATGTCGCTGTCGCCGTAGTCCATCACCCGGTGACCGGCCGGGAATCCGGAACCGGACCGGTTGAACGCGCCTTGGACCTGGTCGCGGGTGCCGGTCGAGGTGATGCCCTCCAGGCTGCCGAGCCTGCCTTCCAGGCTCTTCCAGCCCCGGCCGCCGACGTCCGGGGTGCCGCCGCCGTGGTACTCGTAGAACCCGTAGAGCACCTGGATCCCGGCAGCCGTCAGCCGCTGCGCCTTGTCGCGCAGTCCGGCGACGCTGCACCCGCGGTTCTCCTGCTCCCCGCAGTAGTTCGGGTCCTTGATGTCCAGCCAGACCAGCGACAGCCGGCGTCCCGCGTTCGCGTTCGAGACGATGCGGTCGACCATGCTGTCGAAGCTGGGGCCCAGCCGGTTGTCACCGGCCGAGGAACAGTCGTGATACGCCCGCCATTCGTTCGGGTTCCACCACGCGCACACGTCCATCTCGATGCCGTTGGCGCCGTGCTTCAGCGCGGCGTCCACACCGGCCAGCGTGTCCACGCGGTGGGCGATGGCGTAGACCGGGTGACGCTGATCGGCTGCCGCCGCCGGGGTCGCGCCGAGCACGGCGGTACCGACGATCCCGCAGAGGGCGGCGACCAGTGCCCGTAACACCCTTGGTCCGGCACCGCGCCCGAGGTCGTTGTTCAAGGACGTACTCCTTCGTGTCCGTCTGCCGCAGCGGACGATCGATCCGACCAGGCACATGGTGGCACGCGATAAATGCATGATGAATGAAGTTCGGTCGAAGGCCTCCCGGGGTGGTTGGTGCCGTCGTGCGGGGAGCGTCAATTTCGCTGATGTCCGATTCACCCTCAAGTGGGACGATCGCAAGAGGATTGACGGGGGTTTTCGGTCATGACGGCGCGGGCGGGAGAGGGCCGGGAGGCGGGTGTGGCGGGGGCGGTGTGCCCGAGCCGTCATGGATGACGGCGCGGCGGGAGCCGTTCCGGGGAGCGGATCCCGCAAACCCGCCGCGCGGGATTGGCCGGGCCCCTCCATTCGTCACTTTACGTGTTCAGCCGCATGCGATGCCCTTGCGGAGCATTCCGCTCCGCCACGGCACTCGGCAGTCGAGGCCGATCGGCGGTGCGCTTCGGCAGCGTCGAATCGAAGGGAAGAAACATGGCAACACCTCCCGCTCCGCTCCGGGTTGCCCTGGCCAACGGCAGCTTCGAGCAGCCCGTCGTGGCCGGTGTGGAGATCCTGCCGGACTCCTCACAGACGCAGGCGCCCAAGCGGGTCCCGGGCTGGCTCACCACCGCCTCCGATCACCGGATCGAACTGTGGCACTCGGGATTCCAGGGAGTTCCGGCGGCGGACGGCACCCAGTTCGCCGAACTCAACGCGAACGAGGTCTCCACGCTCTACCAGGACCTGCCGACGACCCCCGGCACCAAGCTGTACTGGCGGCTGTACCACCGCGGGCGCCAGGGGGACGACACCATGGCGCTGGACATCGGCGTACCCAGCGCCCCGGTGGAGCAGCGGCGCTTCACCGACGGCAACACCGCCTGGGGTTACTACACCGGCACCTATACCGTTCCGGCGGGCCAGACGCTGACGCGCTTCGCGTTCCGCTCCATCTCCGCCGCCGGCGGTAACCGCGGCATCGGCAACTTCCTGGACGGCATCTTCTTCGGCACCGCCCCGTACGTGGTGCTCGACAAGATCGCCGCCCCCACGGGACCACTGGAGGTGGGGGACGTCGTCACCTATCGCATCACCGCCAGGAACGAGGGCGGCGGCGCGGCGGAGAACCTCGCCCTGACCGACGCCATCCCGCCGGGGACGACGTATCTGCCCGGCTCCCTGCGGATCCTCGACGGCCCGAACGCCGGGGCGAAGAGCGATGCCCAGGGCGACGACCAGGCGCACTACGACAGCACGGCGAACAAGGTCGTCTTCCGCCTCGGCGACGGCGCCACCGCCGTGGACGGGGGCAGCCTGCCCAGTACCGAGACGGTGCCGGCGGGCACCACGGTGGAGTACCGGGTCACCATCGACCGGGCCGCCGGCGGAAAGCAGATCAGCAACACCGCGACCGCCTCGTACGAGAACCGGCTCGGCGACAGGCCGGAACCCCTGACGTCCACCTCCAACGAACAGGTCACGCAGGTCAAACCGGCCGCCGACCTGACCGTCACGAAAGCGGCCGACGCGACGACCGTCACGGTCGGCCAGACGGTGACCTACCGCGTCACCGTCCGCAACGCCGGTCCGAACGGAGCCACCGGCGTCACCGTCACCGACCGGCTCCCGGACGGCCTCGCCTTCCTGTCCGCCGACGGCCCCGGAACCTACGATCCGGCCACCGGGCTGTGGAGGCCGGGAGGCCTGGCCGAGGGTGCCACCGCCACCCTCGTGCTGCGGGCCAAGGCCACCGAGGCAGGCCTGATCGGCAACACCGCCACGGCCACCGCCAACGAGAAGGACCCCGACACCACCGACAACACCGACACCGTCAGCGTCTGCGTCGAACCTGCCCCCTCCTGCTGCGACCCCTGCGCCGGCCGGCGGTAGCGCTGTCAGGCGGTCACGCCGGCGCCCGTGAGGAAGTCCACCAGGAGGGCGGTGACTTCCTCGGGGCGCTCCAGGGAGGGGAGGTGGCCGGCCCAGTCGAGTTCCAGGTGGCGCGCGTTCGGGAGGAGCCGGGACAGGTCTACGGCGATCTCGCGGTGGTCGGCGAAGTCATGGGCGCCGGCGACGGCGAGGGTGGGGGCGGCGATCCCGGAGAGGTCGAACTCGGGGGCCGCCTGCCGGGTCTCCTGCGCCGCGTCCGCCGCGTCCGCCGCGTCCGCCTTGTGCGCCGCGTCGGCCTCGGGCCGGGCCGGGCCGGCGGCTTCGGCGGCGGCCGCGGCGGCGGCTTCGGCGGCCGACTGGACCCCGAAGGCGTGCCGCTGCATCTCGGCGACCGCCGCGCGGGTCTCTGGGGTGGCGTCGGGGCCGAGCCAGGTGTCGACGTTCAGGGCCACCGCGCCGTCGAGGTCGTCCGCGGCCAGCAGGGCGTCCTCCCGGGCGCCCCAGGCGCGGAGTTCGGCACTCGGCGCCCGGCCGGGGAGGCCGGAGGCGAGCAGGGCCAGGGCGGTGACCCGCTCGGGGTGGCGCGCGGCGGCGGCCAGGGCCAGCTTGCCTCCGTACGAAGCGCCGATCAGGGCGGCCCGCTCGATGCCGAGCGAGTCCAGCAACTCCCACACGTCCGCGACGGGGTCGTGGTCGCCCGCCCCGGCCGGGGTCTCGCCGAAACCGCGCAGGTCGGCGCGGACCACCCGGTATCCGACGGCCCGCAGGGCCTCCCACTGCGGGTCCCACATGCGGCGGTCGCAGACGCCGGAGTGGAGGAGGACGAGAGCAGGGCCCGAACCGGCCGCGTCATGAGAAAGGATCACGCCCCCGATCATGTCCGGCCGGAGGCCTTCCGCCAACCGGGAATCCGATGCGCCCCGACCCGCAGCCACCTGCCCGCCTCCGACTGAGGCGCACCACGATGTTCCTGCCCGCCAGGGCCTCCGAGGGCCTCCGGGGGACATATGACGCGCCCATTCCTATAATGAGAGGAAAGCCTCGCGCTGGCCTGCCGATGCATCGCGCCGCGGAGGGTCCCATGGCCGGTTTCACGGTGCACCTCGACGAGAACGCGGGGCCCGCGTCCACGCATGCGCTCGTCATCGGGATCGGGGCGTACACGCACCTGGAAGGCGGGGCCTCGCCGACGACCCATCCGGGCGCCACGGGCATGCGGCAGTTGACCTCGCCGCCCCTCTCGGCGCGCCGGTTCGCCACCTGGATGATCGACAGGTACCACGACGGGGGCAGGCCGCTCGGCAGCCTGGCACTCCTGCTCGGCGAGGAGGTACCCGGCCCCTTCGTCCATCCGCGGACCCGTGCGGAGCACGCCGTCGAAGCCGCGACCATCGACAACATCGTGGCCGCCGTCCTGGAGTGGAAGGACCGCGGCGATCACGACCAGGCCCGCCTGGTCTTCTACTTCTGTGGCCACGGCGTCTCGCTGGGGTTCGACACCTCCCTCCTGGCCGAGGACATGTTCGCCGACCTCAACAGTCCGATGAACGGCGCCCTGCACTTCGAAGGACTGAAGAGGGGGCTCAACAGCTGCCGGGCCGGCCAGCAGGTCTTCTTCGTGGACGCCTGCCGGGCCGGTTCCGACGCGCTCGGCAGGACCGTGGGCGGAGCCTCGCTCGGGCGGGTCCCGATCGACGGCAACGAGATGTTCCGGCCCGAAGGGTTCGTGCCGCGCGAGCACGCCGTCATCTACGCGACCCTGCACGGCGAGGAGACCTTCGGGCGGGCCGGCGAGGCCAGCCTGTTCACCTCCGCCCTGCTGCAGAGCGTGGAGGGCGCCGCGAGCGAGAACACCGAAGGCCGCGTGTGGCGGGTGACCACGGGCACCCTGACGCACGCGATCGGCCACTTCATGAGGGAGCCCGCGTTCGCCGGTACCCTCGTGAACGCGGCCGTACCCGTCAACTCCGAGTCGTTCGACTTCGTCTTCCACGAGCTGCCGGGCGACCCGATCGTCCCGGTGTACATCGGCTGCGTCCCGGAGACGGACAACGCGCTCGCCGACTTCGCCTGCCGGCACCCGGGGCAGGACGACCGGCGGCGCCCGCCCCCCGCCGCCGGGGACGAACCCGACCTCACCGAGTGGTCCCTGCTCCTGCCCTTCGGGCAGTACGAGGTCGAGGCCGTCCTCGGCCCCGGAGACGTACGCAGGGACGAACTCGACGCCCGCCCGCCCCTGTTCCACCTCCGATTGGCCCGGCCGTGAGTGCCGTACTCGCCATCAGGCTGCTCCTGCCGCCCGGCGGGGAGCCCGACGACGCCGTGATCGTCGGGGACATCCGCTCGGCCGACCTCACGGGCTCGTCCCGGCACGACGTCCTCATCCCCTGCGGCAGTTCACCGAGCCCCACGCCCTACCCGGTGGCACCGGGACGCTACGTCGTGTCGGCGTCCCTGCCCTCCGGGCTGGTGCTCACGCAGAGCGCCGTGGCGGTGGAGGGCCAGGAGACCCCGGTGGACTTCGCCATGACGGACTCGCCCTACGAGACGCACGCCTGGCAGTACCTCATGGGCAACATCGAGCCGGGCGGGGTCTACCACGGCACGGCCCGGAGCCCGCTCGCGGAGTCGGTCGCCTCGCGCTCCATGGTCGCCACCGCCTCCCGCCCGGACGGCGCCGTACCCGGGGGAGCCGTCGACCTGACCGCCCTCGCCACCTGGATCGGCGACTCCGCGCCCGCACGCTGGTCCTTCGCGTCGATCCTGGACCTGGCACAGGCCCCGTCGGGCACCTCGGTCGCCGGATCGATCGGCTCGGGCGGACCCCGCGTCCAGCCGGCGCCCTTCGACGCCGGAGGAGCCGTCACGCCGCTGTACCGGTTCGGTCCGAACGGCCCCGTCGGGGCTCCCGGCGGGCCGGTAGGCGAGCGGCAGTTCCTCGTCGTGGAGGCCGCCGGGTCCGTACGGCTGGTCACCCTTCCCCTGCCGTGGGGCGATGCCGAGGCCGAGGTGCTGGTCAACCTCCGGCAGAGCCCGACCGGCAGCGCCGTCTCCGTGTCCGTCCGCGACGCCGACGTAGGCGCGGGGCTCGCGTACCTGGCCCAGGGGGCCCTGGACACCGCGGCCCGGCTCTTCACCGACGTCGAGGCGATGCTCTACTCCAAGCCCGACAACCCCCTCGCGGCGGCGGCCGGGTGCTACGTCCTCATCGGCACCGACCACACGCCGGGCGAGACGCGCTGGGACCCCTGGCTGGAGCGGCTGGCCGACGGGTTCCCGTGGCTCGGCGACGGGGCGATCCTGCGGGCGGTACGCCTGCTGCGCCGGTCCTCCGGGGACCGGCGGGACGTGCGGCGGGGCCGGGACGGGCTGATCGAGGCCTTCGACCGCGGCATCCCCTTCTACACGCTCGGGCTCTCCTGGCTCGCCGACGGGCTCGCGGCCTTCCCCGAGGACCCCGAGTGCGCACGCCGCCTCGACGAGGCGCGCCGGCTCTCCTGGCTGGTCGATACGCGCGAGCCGTTCCTGATCCTCGACCTGCGGCAAAGGAGGACGTGATGATCCGGCTCAGCATGCTGCCCGCGGAGGACGGCGACTGCCTGCTCCTCGAATACGGCAACGCCGACTTCGCCCGGCGGGTCCTCGTCGACGGCGGACGCCACGACACCTACAAGCGGATCAAGCCCCTCCTCGCCGATCTGGACCGAACGATCGACGTGCTCGTGGTGACCCATGTCGACCAGGACCACATCCTCGGCGTGCTGTCGCTGCTCGAAGACGCGCAGGAGCCGGTGGCGCTCGGGGACGTGTGGTTCAACGGCTTCGACCACCTCCACGACCGCGACGTCTTCGGCGCGGTGGAAGGAGAGATGCTCACGACCACGCTCATGACCCGGCACCTGCCGTGGAACAAGGCGTTCCAGGGGCGCAGCATCGAGGTGGGCCATCCGCTGACCTGGTTCGACGACGGCTCCACGATGGAGGTGCTGGCGCCGGACCGCGGTCTGCTGGAGGCGCTGATCCCGATGTGGGAGACGAAGTGCGCGCAGGCCGGCCTGATCCCGGGAGTCGATCCCCAGGAGAGGCACCCGGTGCCCGGCATCGAACACTTCGGCGCGGTCGACGTCGCCGCACTGGCCGCCGCGCCGTTCGAACGCGACGGCTCCGCGACGAACCGCACCAGCATCGGTCTGCTCTTCTCGTTCGAGGGCACCCGGATCGTCCTCACCGGCGACGCGGACGACCGGCGCCTGGCGGCCTCGCTCCGCCCGCGCGCCGAGGCCGAGGGCGGGCGCCTGCGGATCGACGCCCTGAAGGTCGCCCACCACGGCAGCGCCCACAACATCTCGAACGATCTCCTCGGCCTCCTCGACTGCGGCCGCTATCTGATCTCCACGAACGGAAAGATCCACGGACACCCGGACGACATCGCCGTCGCCCGCATCCTCCAGCACGGCGGGGAGGCGAAGGACCTCGTCTTCAACTACCGCGAACGGGCCGCGAACTGGGACCTGGCCGCCCTCAAGGACGAGTTCGGGTACCGGGTGGTCGAACCCGCCGCGGCGGACGAGGACGGCTTCGTCACCGTGGAGTTCTGACCGGCGCGGGTGCGCGGGCCTTCGAAGGCGCGGGCCAAGGGAGGTCGGGCCTTCGAGGGGACGGGCTAAGGGAGGTCGGCGGGGAGGGTGAAGTGGGTGCCCCGGGCGGCGGCGTCGACGTGGACGACGTGGCGGCCCACGCGGACGGTCTGGGTGCCGGCCGCCAGCCAGGAACCGGCGGGGCCGTCGCTGTCGGGCAGGGGCGTCCAGACTTCCAGGAAGGTGCTGCCGTCGAGGTTGGTGCCGGTTTCGATCATGCGGGTGCCCTCGGGCCGCAGGGTTCCGATGTCGTGGCCGGGGGAGCCCACGTCGTGGTGGAAGGTGACCTGCTCGCCGTCGTAGGAGGTACTCCCGGCGAAGCCGCGGCTGTCCGCGTACAGGGGGCCGCTCTGGAGCCAGACGACGTGCCCGGTTTCTTCGAGCGGGCCGCCGTCACGGCTGATTCCGGCGCGGAGCCACGCGCCACGGGTCGGTGCGTCCATGGGGCCATGGTGGCAGAGGTCCTGCCGCGCGCCACACGGCGGCCGTATCGCCGTCGACGGGCAGGGAGCCGGCAGCCCGGGGACCGACCGGTCCGGTCCTGGTCGGACCGGTTGTACGGCACCGTAAGTATCTTGACGTCGAGATTGATCTCGGGCAGGCTGGCCGGCGTCGGGTATCTCGACATCGAGATACTTTTGCTGAGGATACGGGGCTCGGGATGTGGCGGGGCGGGGACGGCCGGGGGAGCGGGAAGAGCCGACGGGGCCGACGGGGCCGGCGGGGCCGACGGGGCGGAGAGGGCGGGCCGGGCCGGCGGGGTGAGGCCGGCCTGCTGGCACAGCTGCGCCGGCCGCCGGGGGGCCGCCCCGCACGGATCATGCTGCTCGCCCTGTTGCTGGACCGGACCGGCTCGGGAGTGTGGGCCGCGGCCTCCGTCCTGTACTTCACCTTCGTCATCGGGCTGGACGCCGGGCAGCTGGGCCTGCTGCTCGGCACGGCCGGAGTGGCGGGCATCGCCGGCTCGCCGCTCGCAGGTCACCTGGCCGGCCGGTTCCCGGTGCGCTCGCTGCTGATCGGCTGTCATCTGCTCCGCTTGGCGACCCTGTGCGCGCTGCTCGTCGTCACCCGCTTCGAAGCGCTGCTGCTCGTGGTCGCCCTCACCAACCTGGGCGACCGGGCGGCCAAGACGCTGGAGATGCTCTTCGCCACCCGGGTCGCGGGCGAACGGCGCGCCACCTACCAGGCGTTGTCGCGCAGTTCGGCGAACGCCGGCTACGCCCTCGGCGCGGGCCTGGCCGCGATCGGCCTCGCGGTGGGCAGCCGCGAGGCCTACCAGGCCCTGATCCTCGCCAACGCCCTGTCCTTCGTCGCGGCCGCCACGCTGGTGTGGCGCACCGGGGAGGCGGGCGGCCGCCCGCAGGCGCGGGCCCGCACGGGCAGCCCGGCCGGCCAGGCCGAGGCCGGTCGGGAGGGGCGGGAAGGGGGGTACGGACCGACCGGGCGGCGGCAGCCCGGTCCGAGTCCGTGGCGGGACCGCGGATACCTGCGGTTCGTCCTGCTGGACATGCCGATGAACCTGGACGACTCGCTCCTCAACGTGGGGCTGCCGCTGTGGCTGGTCCACCACACGGACGCACCCCACGCGCTGGTCCCGGCCTTCCTCGTGATCAACACCGTGCTCGTCGTCGTACTGCAACTGCGGGTGTCCGCCAGGGTCGAGCAGCCGCGCCAGGCGGCGGGCGCGGTCCGCCTGTACGGGCTGACGATGTTCGCCTGCTGCGCCCTGCTCGTGCTGTCGACGGGAGGCGGGGCCTGGACCGCCTCGGTTGTCCTCCTGGCGGTGGCGGTCCTGGTCACGCTGGCGGAGCTGGTGCGGTCGGTGAGCTCCTGGGAGCTGGCGGTGTCCCTCGCGCCCCGGGAGGCGCGGGCGTCCTACCTGGGGGTGGCGGGCATGGCACAGTCGGTACAGAAGTCCGCCGGGCCGCCGCTGCTGACGGGCGCCGTGATGGCGGCCGGACCCGCCGGATGGCTCGTCCTCGGAACGGCGGTCGCGGGCCTGTCCGTCGTACAACGGCGCTACAGCCTGCTACGTCTGGACGCCCCGGCGGCCCGGACCGGCTCGGCCCGGAACCTCAAGGCCGAGGCCACCCCCGCGACCACATCGCCGTCGCCGACCCCGCCCGCGTAGGACGGCCGGCCGAGGAGGTCGCCCGTACCGCAGGCGCGCGGGCGGCATGCTCGGCAGGGTCACCGCCAGTCGGTGCTGGTCCTCACCAGTGAGCGGAGTGACCGGGCCACGTCCGGGTCGAAGGGCTCGGTGCTGGGGGTGAGCATCGCCGCGGCGGCTGTGGCCACGCCCAACGCGCACGCGCTGACGGGATCGTCACCGGCGGCCAGCCGCGTGGTGAGGGCGGCGACCATGCTGTCTCCCGCCCCGGCATCGCTCAGCGGCTCGCCGGGCAGTGGCGGCGCGTAGAGCCTGGTGTGGCCGCGGCCGGTCGAGCACAACGCGCCCAGCGCTCCGAGGGTGGTCACGGCGATCTCGGCAGCCCCCGTGGTGAGCAGGTGCTCGTTGAGGGCCCGGGCGTCGTCGAAGCCACGGATGGCCCGGCCTGCCATGCTCTCGGCCTCCCTCCGGTTGCATCGCAGGAGGAACACGCCCTCCGTGAGCGCTCCTTGGAGCGCGGGCCCCGAGGTGTCCAGGATCAGCCGGGATCCGGCTGCCTTGACGCGGCGGGCGACAGCCGCGTAGAAGTCGTCGGGCAAGCCGCCGGGCAGGCTGCCGCTGGCCACGACGTACGGGCGACCGCCAACGGCCCCTTCCAGCACTTCCAGACACCGACGCCCCTCGTGGGCGCGCAGTTGCGGGCCGGGCGGCACGACGTGATAGCTGCGGCGGGTCCGGACCTCGACCAGCACGAGTGCTTCGCGGGTGTCCTCGTCGATGTCGACGGCGATGTGGTCGGTGCCCTCTTCGTCCAGCAGCCGGCCGAGACGCAGGCCGACCTCCCCTCCGGCGGTGTGGATGGCCGTGGCTCGTCCTCCGAGCCGCACGACGTGACGGGCGACGTTGATCCCTCCGCCCCCCGCGGCCACGGACCTGACCCGGGCACGGTTCTTGTCGACGGCCTCCAGGCGTCCGACCTCCCAGCAGAGATCCACCGTGGGATTCAGCGTCAAGGTGAGGACCGACGGCTCGCGGCCCCGCTCGGGGGCGCCCTGGGACATCGCGGCCTGTTCCCACGCGCTGCCGACCACCGCCTCCGCCGGGCCGCCGGTCCGACGCCGTCTGGGCAGCGTCATCGCGCTCACCTCCGTGGACAGCAACATGTCCGACCCGACTTCCATACTGGAACAGCCTGACCTCACGTGCCTGCCGTCAGGCGGCGAGCCCACCTCGGCCGCACGGGCTGCTCATCGCTGCGATCGGCGGATGAGGCGGGCGCGACGGGCTGCGGCGAGGTCGAGCACGGCATTGATGGTGTGCGGCGGCGGGGTGTCCGTATCCGGCCCTCCGGGCCGTTGACCTCGACCAGGGCGCGTGTCGCGCGGCCGAGGGGGTGGATGCGACCCGGTGCGGTCCGGCCGATGGGCGGGCGTCCTTCCCGTCGGGCCGGGGCTTCCGGCGGGGCCGCGCACGCGGCCGGAAGGCGCCGTCAGCGCCGTCGGACCGGCGCCCGCGAGTGCAGCCGGGACGTGACGTCCACGGCCCCGGGCACTGTGCGCGCGGCGCGCACCAGTCCCTCGGCCACCACCGCACCGGGCACCTCGCCCTCCAGCCGGACGAGACCGTGGCCGACATGCCCCTGTACGTTCGCTGATCCGGCGGGAACCAGCCGCGTCACGATGTCGCCGCCAGGGCGGAGATAGATCTTCAGAAGGTCGCCACGGCTGACCGCGCCGACGAGCCGGCCGTCGTCGTCGACCACCGCCAGTCGCCTGAAGTGGCCGGTCGCCACCAGACGTGCCGCGCCGGCGATGGGGGGGCGTCCCCGGGCACAGTGACGGGGGAAACCGTCATCCGCCGGCCCGCCGTCACGGCGGGCGAGGCGCCGGTGCCCTCCGCCTTGGCCGGCAGGCCGGCTTCCGAGACGACCCCCACGACGAACCCGCTGCCTACGATGCCCGCCTGGACATCGATTTCACCCCGCTACGCGGCGACGAGCCGGCGACAGAAGGTTTTCGCAGGTCGAGTGAGCCCATGTGTCCACGAGTCGGGGGCTGTCACATCGCTGCCGACCTGGTTGGGCGTCATCTTCAGGTCTCCGTGGGCTCCTGATCGTGGTGTTCCTGCTCCTGCGCCCAGGTGGCGGCCCATTCGTTGAGCGGACGGAGGGCGTGAATGAGTTCTGTCCCCAGCCGGGTGAGCTCGTAGCCATCGGCCGAAGGGGCGATGATCCCGCTCGATACGAGTTCGCGGAGCCGCTGGTAGAGGACGCTGGATGACAGGCCTTCGCACCGTGCCAGCATCGCGCGGGCGCCGAGTGGGCCCGAACGGAGCTCCCAGAGAATGCGCAGCGCCCACCGGCGGCCGAACAGGTCCATCGCGGCCATGATCGGACGGCCGGTCGTCGATCCACGAACCGGTTTTCCTGGGCGCGGCGTTGGCATACGTCTCCTTGCGTTTCGCTATTAGAAACACTAGCATCCACCCCGGCGTTTCTAATTTCGAAACGAGCTCGACGGGAGAGCGATGTCGCGGATAGCCCTGCTGGAACCGCCGTATACCGACCAGGTCGGCGCACTGCTCGCGCGCATGATGCCCGGAGAGGCCCCACCGATCGGGCTGTTCCGGATGTTCGCCAGAAACCTTCCGATGGCCGGCGCCATGCACGGGTGGGGTCGCTACGAGCTGAGCCGGCAGCTGACGCTGACCATGCGGGAACGCGAGATCGTCATCGACCGGACGTGCGCGCTGTGCGGCTGCGAGTACGAGTGGGGCGTGCACATGGTGACGTTCGCCGAGCGAGTCGGCCTCACTCGCGAGCAGGCGACTTCGCTGGTGCACGGCGGTCCCGCCGACGAATGCTGGACATCCGAGCCGGAACGGCTGCTCATTCTCGCCGTCGACATGCTGCATGAGTGCTCCGACATCGATGACGCGTTGTGGGCACGGCTTGCCTCGGTCTTCGACGAGCCCCAACTGCTCGACCTGCTCCTGTTGTGTGGGTGGTATCACGCCGTCAGCTTCGCCGCCCGCACCGCTCGCATTCCGCACGAGCCCGGCGCACCACGCTTCGCCGACTTCCCGCCCCGCACTCGATGAGGCGCCCTGGGACGGGCTGGAATGCCCGCCATCGCCGACCCCGTCGACCGGGAGGCCTTCGTATCCGTCTCCGGCACGTTCCCCGGTCGCCGGAGGCGCCCGGGGCGCTGAGGAAGACATCGCCGGGACGCGAACCGGCAGCCGTGGGTGGCAGAGCCGGACCAGGCCGGATCAGCACGTCCTCTCACACCGAACACAGGAGGTTTCCATGGCCAAGGGCTACTGGGTCAGTGTCTACCGCGCCACATCCGACCCTGAGAGGCTGGCCGCCTACGACAAGCTGGCCGGCCCGGCTGTCCGGGCGGGGGGCGGGCGGCTCCTGTCCCGTGGCGGTCGAGTCGTCGCCCACGAGGCCGGAAACACGCAACGTGTCATTCTGATCGAGTTCGACAGCTTCGAACAGGCCGTCGCGGCATACGAGAGCGAGGCCTACCAGAAGGCGCTGGTGGTCCTCTCCGACGCCGTCGAGCGCGACTTCCGCATCATCGAAGGCATCGACTGACCGACGGCCCCAGCCAGCCATCGCTGAGCATCCGTCACCTGATACGCACACGGTGCTGGACGACGACTCACGGGACGAGGTCCGGGCCGGGAGGGGAGGACCGGCCTTCGTGCAGGGGCCGGTCGGTCCTTCCGCGCCCCTCCCGGCCCGGGGAAGGTGAATCCCGGTGGCGCCCGGTCCTTCCCCGGGCCCGCGCCACCCGTGCACCACCTTTCCGCCGGCCGATCCCGATGCCCCCGCGCATCAGCACGGAAGACAGACCCGTGAAACGCACCCTCGTCGTCGGAGTGGACGGTTCCCCCGAGAGCCGGGCCGCGGCCGACTGGGCCGCGCGGGAAGCCGCGCTCCGCGACCTGCGCGTCCACGTCGTCCACGCCTGGCAGCGGCAGCCGCTCGCCGCCCCGGTCGTCCAGGACCCCGCTGGCACAAGGGGCAGACGCACTACTCGGGTGCGGCTGGGCCACGATGGCCGTCACATCCGGGAGCCGAACACACCTCTACATCCACCATCCCCTCCAGTGCCCGTGCAACCGACCTTGATCGCAGGACAGCTGCACGGGCACTGGCGTACGAACGGCCCCGCACATTTTCGATCACCCGAAAGTGTGATCATTCCGAGCTGGGAAGATCGGCACCGCGTCATATGTGCCGGCGGACACGGGCTGCCCTCGCAATGACGATCCCACACCCCCAGAAGCGAAAACCGCAGTTCATGGAGCCATAGACCGGTGTGGCACAACGGTCTAGGTCAAGATCCACACTCAATCTGACTCATGGACCGCTGTGGATCAGGGAGGCCCACAGATCGGGTCGGTCGGGGTGCTGGCGGCGCAGCTCGAGCGTCGCCTGGTGCAGAGCTCTGGGCGCGTCGTCGGCAGAGCCGGACAGCTCGCCGTAGAACGTGCGGGACGCCACCGCGCCGAAGCTGTCGTTCAACGGCCATAGGCTTGCGATGACGTGGCGGAATCCGGCCAGCTGGAAGGCAGATGCAAGGTTGAGCGATTCATCGACGTGTTCCAGGTTCCGGTACCCGGTGGAGCATGCAGACAGGTAGGCGAGTTGGGTGTCGGCCAGGGTCAGGCGGCTAATCTCGGGGATCGTTAGCACGCCATCGCTCAGGCACAGCCCGCCGTTCGAGGGGGCACTGTAGTCGGCCAGTGCGTGGCAGGCGAAGTGCGCCCAGGTGGCAGTGGATAATCCGGCGGCGACCTGTCCTATGGTGGCGTCCTGGTTGAGCAGCGGCGGCTGGTCGGGGTGGCGGTGGTGCAGGTCGAGGGCTTCGGCGAGGGCGCCGGGCAGGCCGGGCAAGCCTGACGTGTTCGACAAGGCCACGGTCAGCTGGCGCCGCGCTGCCTCCGAGGGACGGCCGTGGGCATGCGCGAGGATCCGCAGCGTCGGGGTGTAGGAGGAGACGAACGCATCCAGTGCGCCGAGGCGGCCGGGATGTCCGGCGGCATGCAGTGGGAACAGACCGAGCAGCCCGATGGGGAGCCACCAGACCCGATGTGGGGTGTTGCCTGCCGGGAAGGCCTCCCTTACGGTCCGTACGACCGTGTCCCACAGCCAGGCGAGCCGGTCCGCCATCGTGCGGTCGCCTCTCCCGGTGTGCGCGGAGTCGACCATCGACCCGGCCTGAGCCTCGACGTCGCTGGAAGACAGCCCGGGCAGCGGCACCTGCTGGATGTCTCCTTCGGATCTGATCAGGATGGCGTCGGCCCGATCCCGGCCGCAGTTGACCAGAACGACCGTCCCGCCGGCCGCTGCCCGCCGCAGCTCCTCCACCCGAGGTGTCATCAGGAACCGGGTGAATCCGGGATGTTCTCGTATTCGCGCGATCAGGTCCTCATAGCGGTCCCAGAGGACGGACTGGGACGCTGACGAACGGGCAAGCTCCTTGCGGACCTGCCGGAACGGACGTGCCAGCTGCGGGATTTCACGGTCCAGGTCGGTGAGGTCGTCGTGTGCGTCGAGTACGGTCGCCAGTTGCATACCGCGGCCCAGTTCGGCCTGCTGAACGGCTCGGAGCGGATCGAGGAGAGCGCAGTGTGCGGCAAATGCCTGGCTGACCAGCCCACGGTGCTCGCCGAACCGGCGTTCCCGGTCGGTCCAGCTAGTTCCACGCAACGGTACGGCGGGCATCAGTTTGACGGCGACGTCCAGCACCCGCGCGGCCAGGTCGTACTGCCTGCAGGCGTTGGCGAGGGTGCCCAGGTTGCGTCCGGCCAGGGCCCGTGCCATCGGCGAGGCGCCGTGCGCCGACTGCAGCCGGGCCTCCCACGCCTCCAGCGTCTGACGGTCTGGTGCCAGGACGTGCGCGTCGGGGACGAGGTGCGCTCTGGCGAGCTGGGCTACTACGGGGGCTACCTGCGGGTGACCGTCGGGCGTGACGTCCAAGGCCTGCCGCAGATCCTTTACCGCGCGGTCGAGTTCACCGCTCTCCCGATCGGTCAGGTAGCGGTGTAACCGGGCGCCGCCGCGAATGGACAGCCGGATCGGCAGTGCCGGGCTGTCGCCGGGGGTCGCGGCGACAGCCCGGTCGGCCAAGTCCAGGGCCCGGTCCAGGTCGGCCCTCTGGCCGTCCTTCTCATATCGTGCCGCACAGGCAACCGCGAGATTGGCCATACGCCCGGCGTAGCGGGGATGGTCGGGAGGGGTTGTGTCGACGACGGGGTTCTGCAGCTCGATCGAACGGGCGAGGTCGGCTGAATCGCTGTCGGACTGGAAACGACGCTGGTAGAAAGCGCCAGCGTTAGCCATTACTGCCAGGCGTTGGTCCGGGTCCTGGGTCGGGGTCTCCATCGCCTCCTCCAGGCACTCGATCGCCCGCCTCAGGTCGGTGGCGACCGCGCTGAGCTCGTTTCGGGCTCCGTAGGCCAGGCCGAGATTGGCGAGGATCATCACCCGCTCGGCGGCGTGGGCGTCGGCCAGGTCGAGGGCTTGCTCGTGGCAGTCTATTGCGTGGTCGAGATCTGCGGGCAAGCCATAGCAGGCGGAGCGCTGGCGGTAGGCGCTACCAAGTTCGGTGAGCCGGAGGGGGCGTTCAGCATTGGGAGCGGCCGCGGCGGCAAGCTCAAGGTAGGTGACGGCGTCATCGATGTTGTGGGGATTGCCTTGTTGGACGTAGCGGTCTAGGTGTCCACGAGCGACTTGGGCCACTTGTTCGCATGGCAGCGAAAGTCGCGAGCGGAAGTCGTCGGCCCGCAGGTGGGTCCATGACCATGTGCGCGGGCGGGGCGGGCTGATGGGTCGGGGGATGCCAGCGCAGGTGTCGCAGCGGGCAGTCTCCGGAGTGACCGGGCCGCCGCAGTCCGGGCAGTGCGCCAGGCCGAGTTGCGTCAGCGTCGCTGGGGCCTGCAGGTTTCCCAGGTACGCAGCGTACGCAAGATGGACGGCCGCCTGCTCCGGCTGGCCGAGGTAGCGCAGGGTCATACCGAGGGCGAACCGGCCGCTGCCGTGGCCAGGCTCGAAGTACACGCACAGCGCCAGCGGATACAGCGCACCCGCGACGTCGTTGCTGTTGAGCCTGCTGGCGCCGAGCAGGAACTGGCAGCCGACCGAGGTCGGGGTCAGCTCGGCTGCGGTCGTCAGCAACTGCGCTGCGCGGGCGTACTGCCCGCGCAAGAACAGGCCCTTGCCCTGCTCGAACAGTTCCTCGGAGCGAGCCAGGTCGGCACTCACCGACCACCCCCCGCGCGGTCCTCCCTGGCCACGACGCGGTTCATGCAGACCATGCACGAGAGCCAGCTGCCCCGGCCCTCGCGAGGCGGGCACAGCGGCGGGCCGTCCAGGACACCGGACGCCAGGTACCGCTCGGTCACCCCCACCTCGATCTGGCCGACAAGCTCTCCCCGATAGATCTTCTTCGCGCAGAAGTCACAGGTGTCGCCGACCGTCGGCTGCTGGACGGTGGCCGGCCAGCGCCCGAAGACGTACTCCCACGCAGCTGCGGCAAACTGGACGCAGTCTTCGGGGTCGACCGCACCCGAACGCTCCGGCACGGTACCGCGCAGGGCATGCTCACGCGCTGCGGCACGGTCGAAGGCGAAAAGCTCGCTGCAGTCTTCACAGATGAACCAGGGGGTGGCACTGCCTGCGACCTGGCCGATCAGCGCGGAGAAGACGGCCAGAGCGCGTTCGGCCCCGCCGAACTGACGCACGATGTCGGTCGCAACTCGGAACTGGTTACGCCAGTAAGCCTCCGACAGCACTACTTTCGCGGTCGTCAGAGAGTAGCTGTGGGCTCGTTCGGTCTCTGCGTTGCAGCTGTCGCACTTACGCATCGGTACCCCTGTCTCCATGTCGTCCGATCACGCGTTCGCCGGAGTCCACGTGCCGGTCGCGGCGTCCCAGTGCAGTTCTGCTCCCCGTATGCCGTCTGCGCTGATATCCAGCTCGATGGCCCCCAGCCGCGCGGCGTCGTCGAAGTCCTCGGGAAGAACCAAGGTCGTCCGCTGCGCACCGGGCGTGAGCACATCCAGGTCCCCGCGGCCGTCCCTGTGGTTCCACAGCAGTCGTAGCCGTCCGGCGGCGGCCACTGCCGACTCTCCCAACCGTTCGCCCAGTTTTGTGGCAAAGGCTTCCACGAACGGCCCGAGGAACTTCACAGCAACGAATCCGGAGGCGAGTACGACGACCGTGGACTCGGTGGTCCGAAAGGCGTCGTCGGGGTGCCGGCCCGTCCGGTAGGACTCATCAGAGCGTGCAGCGGCCAGACTCGGGAAGTGCTCGGTCTCGTCACCGCCTTCCAACAAGACGGCGCGCCACCGTTCCCCGAGCTCCTCAAGCCGTGCTCGGCTGTAGCCGAGCGCGCTCAGGGCCGCTTCCTCGACCTCCCGTTCGCCAAGCTGTTCGGCGAGACCTGCGGCCAGGCGGCACAGGTACCTGCCTTCGCTCGTCCGGCCGACCTCCATCAGCACCGTGCCTAAGTCGCTCAGGGCCCGTGCCTCTCCTCTGCGATCACCGGTCGCCCAAGCGCGGGCCAGGGCGCCGGCGGCTACGTCTGCGGGCGGGAGGTTCGCTGTCATACTTGCTCTTCTCACTGTTCAGGCCACGTCTGGTACATCCCTGCGCGGACATGGATGCTGGATGACGGAAACACCGGATCCCACGCGAATTGGCTTCCGAGGACTTCTGCGAGTGTGTCTGCCGGAAGAGTGGTCCACTCCCAGTCGCGGGCGGCGGCGCGAGGGGCGTTCCGGGCCAGACATTCCGGGATGTTCAGCGAGGGCGAGAAGAGCCCGAGTTCCGCGGGCGATCGGCGTTGACAGGTCGTTCATCGGCTCACACGAGCCGGATCACACGACGGAGTCATGCACACCCCCCAGAGGAACGACTCTGTCTCGTCGGTCGGATTGAACCAGAAATCGACCCCAATCCGCCAGGCAAACCGTGGAGCTTCGCACCTGCCAGATACGTCAGCACAACAGGGTCCTCATGCCCCTTCCAGCCCTGGGATTCTCAGCACCGCGTCAGAAGTGCTCATCAGAGGTCATCGCTCGCGAGAACATGACACGGATTCTGAGTACCCACACGTGGCGCCTGCGGTATCCCGAGGTGGACGTCGTCACGCACGTCGAGAGGGGAAGCGGCGGCCACGTACTGCTGTCCGCGGGGTCGGACGCCCGGCTGCTCGTCGTGGGCCGACGGGTCCGCGAGTCGGCACGGGGCGGCGCGCGGGTCGGGTCGGTGGCCCACGTCTTGCTCCACCACTCGGCCTGCCCCGTCGCCGTCGTCCCGCACCACTGAACCGCGGACGGGCCCGCGGACGGCTCCTCCTGCCCGGACGGGGCCGCACCCCGGCCGGGCGGTGTCCGCTCGGGACTGGCGATCAACGCCGCCTGCACGCGTTGCTCCACCCCGGGCTTGACGGAGAGCCGCGAGGCGATGTTCTTGACGGTTTTCTCCGGGAGTGGCTTCGTTCACGTCCGGCAGCAGCGTTGGTCGGTGAGTCAACAGCCGTTGGTGATCAGCACGTTCGCAGATGTTCACGGGGAACTACGGCACTGTCGTCAGCGAGGACGCTCGTGCCGATCACCACGGCGACCAGCGCCTCCAGGGAATCCGGCACGGTAATCTCAGGTCATGCCTGACACATCGGTGGCGCACTTCTATGACGAACTGGCCGACGACTACCACCTGATCTACTCGGACTGGGACGCGGGCATCCGTCGGCAGGGGGACGCCCTGGACGCACTGATCGACCAGGATCGCGCGGCGGTGCTCGACTGTTCCTGCGGCATCGGCACACAGGCCATCGGCCTGGCGCTGCGCGGGCACCGGGTCACCGGGACCGACATCAGCCCCCGCGCCGCCGCCCGAGCTGCCGGGGAGGCCGCCCGCCGGGGCCTGAGCCTGCACACGGCCGCCGCCGACATGCGGCGCCTCCCGTTTGCCGATGGCCAGTTCGACACGGTCGTCTGCGCCGACAACTCGCTGCCCCACCTGCTGACGGAGCAGGATGTGAACGCCGCCCTGGCCGAGATGCGCCGAGTCCTGCGCCCCGGCGGCCGGCTGCTGATCAGCACACGGCCCTACGACGACCTGCTGCGCGATCGTCCGGCATCGACGCCTCCTCAAGTCTCCGGGGTCGCCGAAGCCGACGGCGGGGGGCGAACCGTCACCTTCCAGCTCTGGCACTGGCACGACGACGGGGAGCACTACGACTTGGAGCACTTCCAACTCCTCCCGGCAGGCGGAGAATGGCGCGTCCAGGTCCGCCGGACGACCTACTGGGCACTCGGCCGGGACCGGCTGGTCGGCCTCGCAGCCGAGGCCGGGTTCGTCGACCCCCAGTGGCGGATGCCACAGGAGACGGGCTTCTTCCAGCCGCTGCTTGTGGCCCGCGCGGGCGAGTAGGGACCTTGCTCCGTACGCGGAGCCGCTCCACGTCAGGCGGCGGTGATCAGCGATGCGTCGCACGCTCCCCGGGGCTCGACCGGGCCGGCTGCTCCGGTCACTTCTCGCGCGGTTGGAGGCGGAAGTCCGGGCAGGCGTCCGGGTCCGCGTCGTCGTAGATGAACGTCCTCTGGCCTGCGGGGATGGCCCCCGTCCTCCGGCGCCGTCGGTTGAGTCAGAACGGCGGGTCTTCGCTGTAGCCGCCGCCTGTCCAGTCGCCGTCCCGGGAAGCGCGTGCGGCTCTCAGGCGGGCATAGTGCTCGCGGGCCGCGATGTCGGACGTGTTCTCCAACCCCCTGGTCTCGTGACCCCATGCCTTCAGCGCGTCCAGGACGCGGTCGCGATGATGTCGGTCAGTGCTGGCGGCCAGGAGACGTCGTGCATGGCCGGCCAGATCGGCCTGGTGCTGGGTGAGGAGGGGGTGTTCTATCAGGGGAATGGCAGCGATCAGTGCGGAGTGGCGCACGTCCGCGTCGTCATGGCCGAGAAGGGCTTGAACAGCGGAGAAGATCGCCGGCCGTGCGTCCCTGAACGCACGCATCTCCGCGAACTCATCGAGACATCCCTCACCGTAGAGGCTTTCGTCAAAGGCAACGCACTCGTCGTTGGCGTCGTAGGCGGTGCCACCGAGCCAGTCGAGGAGCTGCACGAGGGTCGGGCGGGTCGTGGCGTCGTGGCAGTGGTCGCCTGCCGTGATGGCCGGGTGGTCGAGGATCGCCGCGACGAAGAGCGCCACGGGCACGGTGGCCTCGTAGATGCTGTTCTGATGGGTTACGGGTCCCAGCGCGTCCTGGAGCGCGGACTCCCTGATGACCGGGTCCGGGCTGGTCAGGAGTGTCAGCGCCGCCGGCAGGGATTCACCCGTGCCGCAGGCCGTGGCGAGCGACGCCCAGTTCGTGCTGTCCAGCAGCGTCTGAAAGGCAGGGAGCCCGGCGGGGCGAGGCTGCTCGGTCTGGCTGCGGCTGTGGCTGCGGCTACGGCTGTGGGTCACGGGCTGAGGGTATTGCGTGGACGAGTCAGAGTCGTGCCCGGGTGTCACGCAAAGGCACGAACACCGGCATCCTGACCGTCGTCCGGGCCGACGCTACGCGCGGCCGGTGCCGGCCGGTCCCCCGGAAAGGGACCTTCGGCCCCGTCCGGAGGGACTGCCGGGCCTTCCGGGGCACGTGCGCGTCGGGTGGACTGACGGGGCACGGGAACCGTGGGGTGCGGGTGCCCGGGGCGGCCCAGATCTCCGCGACGGGCCGCTGTGCCGGTACCGCGCGGAAGCTGCCGGTCGGTGCGGGTTCACATGTCGTCGACCGCGTAGGCGAGGTGCTGTGTCACCCCCACCACTCCGTCGACGGTGCGGCAGAGTCTTTCGATCACCGGGATCAGGCTCTTGAACTGCACCGCACCGTGCAGTTCGACCCGGCCGTCGGTCACTTCGACGGTGACGGAACCGGGCTCCTGGCGCAGGGTGCGGTCGAGCACGTCTGCGGTGATCTCGTGGCGGATGTCGTCGTCGTCGCGGAGGAAGATCTTCAGGAGGTCGCGCCGGCTGACGATCCCCACCAGTTTGTCCGCCCCGTCGACGACCAGCAGCCGCTTGACGCCCTGCGCCTCCATGAGGCGGGCCGCTTCGGCGACCGTCCAGTCGGATCCGGCGCACACGGCGGGAGCCGACATGAGCTGCTCGGCCCGTGTGCCCTCCGCCTTCTCGCGCTCCAGTGCGTCGGGCTCGGGCAGGATGCCCGGGAAGTCGCCCTGACCGGCCGACTTGGGCAGGAGGTCGCCCTCCGACACCACACCGAGGGCGTGTCCCGCGCCGTCGACGACGGCGACGGCCGACACCCGGTGCTCGGTGAGGGCGCGGACGACGTCCTTGAACGGCGCGTTCCCCGGTACCGTCACGACCTCGCGCGTCATCAGCTCGCCTACTTCTCGATGTCTCACCCGTCTACTCCTACCGCTCTGTGGCTCGTTGGGCGTTGACCGACATGTCGTCCTGCCCGCACATGAGCCGATTGACGGCTCCTGGCGAGGAGGCGGAGAAGCGGCTCGGGGCCGCGCACCACACGATCGGGAGCCTTCGTGTGGGTTCAGCCATGGGCCATGACGGCGACCGGTGCGGCACCGAGCCCAGGTGTGCGCCGGGGGGCGAACGGCGCGCGTGCCGCCCCATCAAAGCGGCCGGGAGCCTCCAGCCGGCCGGCATCAGGCCGCCGCGCGGGCCTCCCCGTCAAGGGCGAGGCGTACGTCCACCACACCTTCGACCGCCCGGATCGCGCGGGCCAGCAGCGGCACCAGGGCCCGGTCCCGAAGCGGTCCCTGGAGGGTGACCACACCCTCCAGCACGCTGAACCCGACATGGGCAGGCAGGGGCAGCTCGCCCAGGACGAGCTGGCGGACCTCGGCTTCGATCTCCTCATCGGGGCGCAGGAACACCGTGAGAAGGTCACTGCGGCTCACGACGCCTTCGAGCATTCCGACACCGTTGACGACCGGCAGCCGTTTGACGGCCTTGCGTGCCATGATGCGCGCGGCTTCGGCGAGGGTGGCGTCAGGGTGGACGGTGACGGCGGGGCTGGACATGAGTTCCTCGGCCAGTACGGCGCCGGCTTTGGCTGCTTCGTCGAGGCGCTCCGTGTGGCTGGGGGGCTCGTCGCGCCGGTACTCCTCCTTGGGCAGGAGATCGGCCTCGGAGACCACGCCCACCACGCGGCCCTCGCCCTCCAGCACCGGCAGGGCGCTGACCTTCCACTGGTGCATCAACTGGACGATCTCCTTGTACGACGCCTCGCGGCCGACGGCGATCGCGGTGTGCGACATGACGTCGCTGACGGTGTACCGGGTTGCGGGCATGACGGACTCCGAGGGCTCCGGTGGGGGAAAAAGGGGCTGGAACATCCACGACCAGCCGACCAGCTCGCCGGGACCCAGGCTCTCGATCACGGCCGGCTGCCTGCCGGGCACGTGCAGATCCGGCGAGACGGCGCCGGACCGAACGGTGTACGCATACGGCCCTCCATTCGGATCCGCCTTCAGTCTGCGGCGCCGCTCCGCGGGTCGGGATGGGCCGACCGGCCCTCGTCGGAGCCCGACCGGCCCATGCCGGAAGTGCCCGGAGGGGCGATGGTGGGCACGAGCGGGCGATCGGCCACCGCGACCGTACGGGAAGGGACGGACACCTGCGATGCAGCGGTACGTGTACGACTTCGCCGAGGGCGGCCCGCACACGGCCGCACTGCTGGGCGACAAGGGCGCCGGTCTGGCCGAGATGACCCGCATGGGGCTCCCCGTACCCCCCGGTTTCACCGTCACCACCGAAGCCTGCCGCGTCTTCCTCGCGACGGGTGAGCCGCCCGCGGAACTGGCCGCCCAGATGGCGGACCACTTGGCGGCCTTGGAACGGAACGTCGGCAAGCGCCTCGGACGGGTCAGCGATCCCCTGCTGCTCTCCGTCCGCACGGGAGCCGGATCCTCGACGCCCGGCATGGCGGAGACGGTCCTCGACGTGGGCCTCAACGACCTCTCCGTCCTCGGTCTGGGCGTCGCACCAGGAAGTGAGCGGTTCGCATGGGACTCCTACCGTCGCTTGGTGCAGATGTTCGGCAGCACGGTCATGGGAGTCGACACATCGCTCTTCGAGGAAGTCGTTCTCCGTGTCGAACGACAACACGCGGTGGCCGACGACGGTCGGCTCGACGTGGTGGACCTCATCAGACTGGTACAGACGTTCAAGGACCTGATCGCGGAACGGACCGGTGAAGAGTTCCCGCAGGATCCGGCCGAACAGCTGCGGCGGGCGGTCCTGGCTGCTTTCGCGTCGTGGAAGGCAGAGCGTGCACGGCCGCACGGGCGCCGTCACCGTCGTCGCCGTGGTCACCTCCCCGACCCCGGCGTCGCGGTGAGCGTGCAGAGCATGGTCTTCGGCAATCTCGGCCCCGACTCCGGCTGTGGCGTCGCCTCCACGAGGGACCCGGCCACCGGCAGGCGGGGCATGTACGGGAGCTACCTGCCCAACGCCCAAGGCGATGACGTGGTGGCCGGGATGCGTGACACCGTGCCGCTCGGGCGACTCGCGGAGCTCGCCCCCGGGGCCCACGCACGGTTGCGTGACTGCATGGAGCGACTGGAGGACCGGTACGACGACCGGTGCGACATCGAGTTCACCGTCGAACGCGGAACGCTGTGGATGCTGCAGGCCCATGTCGGCAAACGCCCGCCTCAGGACGTCCAGGCACCGCTGACCGGTCCGCCGGCGGAGGCGAACCCCTCGACGGCGGAAGGGTGACTGCCGTAGCCGGCAGGTGTCGGGGACGGGACGGTGGTTCAGGGGCGTATCTGCTCGATGAGGCGGAGGTTGCAGGACGCCTGACCCCTGCTGTTCTTCGCCAGCACCCAGAACGTTCCGTCGCCGTCGCGGCCCACCACGGTCGACGCGCCCTTCAGCGAGTCGGGCTTGTGGTTCTTGGCCACGTCGTACAACTCGACGAGCGCCTGTTCCCGGGTCTTGTTGCCGTTGATGGTTCGAACGAGCCTGATCTGCCGATGCGGTGCCGCTCCATCGGCCGTGCTCGTCTCCTCCGAGATGATCAACCACGTGGACATCGTTCAGCCTCCTTGTGACGGGTGGTGTCGGCGCCCGCTCATCACGAGCGGCGAACCGCATCCACATCCACATCCACATCCACAGCCGCATCCCGGGGCCAGACACGACCTACGTCTCCTCGGCCTCGCCCCTGCGACGGTGTCCGTTCCGGGCCGCGGACTCATCGCGTCGGCGGCTCGTACTGCCCTTCGAGGCCCATGCCACGCACCAGCTCCTGCATCAGCAGCTCGAACATGGGCTCCTGGTCGGAAAAGAGAGGGGCGAAGTGCCCGAAGACCTCCAGCGCGATCTGGCCGTAGAGCGACCGCCAGCAGCTCAGCATCACCACCATCGCGCCGGGGGGAAGGTCGACCCCGGTGTCCGCCCGGTAGTCCAGCATCTGCTGCCGCAAGCGCGGATCCATCTCGTCCTCGGCGAGGACCGGGAACGGGCGGTCCGCCCACAGCTGCACGAAGACCGGACCCCAGAGGCCGGCGAGCCGCCGCACCCAGGAGCTGGTCAGCTCGCGGTGAGCGTCGCCGGCAGCCGTGGCCGGTGTGCCGAACAGCAGGTTGAATTCGGGCTGGTGCGTTATGGCCCAATGCCGCAGCACGCGCACCGGTTCGATCATCCGCATCGCGAAATTGTCCGCGGGGTGGGAGAGGGCCGCGGCCTGGAGCTCGTTCACCAGATCGTCGACGATGTCATCCGCCACCCGGTACACGATCTCCGGGAGCCCGCCCTCGAAATGGTGGTAGAGGGCGGCGGGGGTGACCTCGACGCGCCGGGCGATCTCGGCCAGCGTGAGGGCCTCGACGCCCTGGTGGGTGATGACCTGACGGGCGGCGGAGCGCACTTCCGCGGACATCTGAGCCCGTAGCCGTTCACGACGCCCTGATGCCGCCATCCGCTCGCCTCTCCTCGCGCCTCGACCCCGGGGAGTACGCTACGTCATTCCTCGTCGGAGAATTCGGCGCGGTGGTCCTTGGCGGAGATCCGCCAACGGTCCACGAACCGGTCCATGAAGGCATAGCTGACGTCCTCTGGCTTTCCCTGCGGATTCAGGGTCACTTGTGCCTCCTTTCCCTTGACTTGCACCTTCTTCACCAGCATCCTGCGCCCACCGTCCGCCAGGAAGTCCGCGTCGGAGCTCTGTGAGGCCGTTTCCATGTACGCGGTGCAGTCTCCGTTCGCCTGTTCCAGGGTCTGCCGCGCCTCCGGGGTGTACAAAGCGCACATGCGAGCGAAGTCCCGGTCCCTCATCGCAGCGCCGAACGCGTCCCAGGTCTCCCTCACGCCGCCTTCCCCCGGGTCCGCCCCGATGGATGCCACGCTGCGCGCGGAGATGAGGCTGCCGCCGCCACCACGCGCGTCGACCGGTCCCGGGCCGGCGCCGTCGTCCCCGCCGACCCACTGCGTGACGCCGTAGCCGCCGAGTACGACGGCCAGGAGGGCGAAGGCCCCGAAGCCGATGCGGGTGGTGCGCTTCCTGCTGCTGTCGATGTTGCCGCCGGCGACCTGGGCGTTCTTCCCGCTGATGCCTCCGCCGTTGATGTTCACCTGGTGGTGCGACGAGCCGGAGGTGGCGGTGCCCTGGTTGGTGTGGTGCTGGTAGAGCTTCACCGCGTCGTCCAGTTCCCGCGCGAACGAGGCGTCGCTCCGAGCGGAGGTGGCGAGCAGGCTCGCGGCCTCCATCCGCCGCCCGGAATCCTGCGGAGCCTCTTCGAACCGCTCCAGCACCCTCGCGCCGTCAGCCGTGGACCGCAGGCGCTGCTTCACCAGGTCGGCGACGGAACCGGCGGCCAGGTTCTGGAGGACTCCGGCCAGGAAGTCCCCCGCGATGCCGACCGCTGCCGCCGCCAGGATCCCGAGCTCCACCATCTTTTCCTCCCCGTATCCGGGTCAACTGCTCAAGCGGTCAAACCCTTGAGCTAAAGGGCCTTTAGAAAGTAGCGCACCTTTAAGATCGACTTCCAGTCAAGTGCGCCAAGGAAAGCCGGACTTGGTGTGAGTATTCAGTGGCTGCCGCAGTAAACACCGGATTTACTGCGGCAGCGCCGATATTCTCGCCCGGGGCCGGGTGCGCACATTCACCGCGAGAGGACCGGAAGGGCGGACGGGTGGCGATCGAACGAGCGGCCGTGCCGGAGACCGAGACCGAGACAGAGACCGAGACAGAGACCGAGGGCGAGATCGCGTCGCGGGTGCCGCGTCCCCGGGCCGAGCCGCCGCTGCCCGTCCCACCGCGGACGTACGCGTCGGCAGTCGAGCGGTACCTCGCCGGCGCGGGCATCTCGGAGTCCTCCGTACGGATCTACCGGATCTCGCTCACCACCTGGGGCTGGATGCTGCGCGGCGAACGAGCCCCGACCGGGCCGGCCCGCCGCCGTGCGACGCCCCCGCCCTTCGACCTCGCGGCAGTCGACGACCCCGGGCTGCCGCCCGTACTCGCCGAACTCGCGGCGGCGCGGGCGGACGAGATGGACGCCGACACCGTCAACCGCGAAGTGTCCATCGCGCGCAAAGCGATCGGCTGGTGGCAGGCCCAGGGCTGGATCGAGGCAGACCCGACGATCGGGGTCGAACGGCGCCCGGCACCGCCGAACCGCACGAAGGCGCTGTCGAAGCCTCAGATCGCCGCCCTGTGGGCGTTGGAGTCGTCCTTACGGGAGAAGACGTTCTGGCGGCTGCTCTACGAAAGCGCCGCACGGGCCGAGGAGATCCTGTGCCTGAACGTCGAGGAGCTGTCGCCCGCCGACCAGCGCGGCCGGGTCGTCTCCAAGGGCGGCACCCCCGGGTGGATCCACTGGCGGTCCGGCACCGCCCGGCTCCTGCCCCGGCTCATCGCCGGACGCACCCACGGCCCGCTCTTCCTCACCTACCGCAAGGCCCCCGCCCGCACCCCGGCTCCCGACACCTGCCCGACGACCGGCCGCGCCAGACTGTCCTACCGCCGGGCGGAACAGATCTTCGAGGAGAGCACGCGACTGCTGGCCAACCCCCTCGCCGGGCCGGATGACTTCGACGCGCTGGAGGGCTGGACGCTCCACCGGCTCCGCCACGGCGTCCTCACCCACGACGCGGGAGACGGCACCCCGACTTCCACGAGCCCCGGATGAACGCTCCCCGATGACCGGCTCCGTGCCGCGCCGAACTCCAGGAGCAGGGTCACGGCCACGAGCGCTCGCAGCCCCGGTGCCGGCGGCCCGCTGCCGACCCGCCCGCTGCGGCGCGGGCGCGACCCGGCAGGACACCCGCATTCCGCGTTCCGCGGGGCCTTACCCGCGGTCGCCCGCGTCGAGGCGGTGGCAGGCGTCCAGCAGGGCGGCGAGGTCGCGGGACGGGGGGCCGGGCCGGACGGCGAGGGAGGTCGGGACGGTCGGTGCGGGGGTGGTGAAGGGGCGGAAGGCGACCCCGGGGGCCGGCTGGATCGCGGCCTGGGCGGCGTAGTAGACGGTCCAGGTGGGGCGGCCCGCGGCGATGGCGGCCAGGGTGTCCTGGTCGTTGGTGAACGGCGGCCCCGGGACCGGCTCGAAGCCCGCCGCCCGGCAGGCCGCGGTGACGGCGTCCACCAGCGGCGGGTTCTCCTCGCGCGCGGCGATCCGCAGGGGCAGCCCGGCCGGGCCCGTGAGGTCCGCCAGGTCCACGTCGGCCCCCGCGGCCAGTGGATGGCGCGCGGGGAGGGCGGCGACGAGCTCCTCCTCCCACAGCGGCAGCAGTTCCAGGCCGGGCCGGGGATCCGCGCCCCGCACGAAGGCCGCGTCCAGCTCCCCGTCCCGGACCTGCCCCAGACGCGTCGTCAGGGGCACGCCGACCAGTTCCACCAGGAGGGCGGGCGCGCGCTCGGCGAGGTCGGACAGCAGTTCCCCGAGCCGGCGGCCCAGGCCGGTGCCGGTACCCACCCGCAGCGTGGCGTCCCGCTCCGTGCGCAACCCGGCCATCGCCCCGGATGCGGCCCGTCCGGTGTCCAGCAGGGCGCGTGCGTACGGCAGGAACACCTGCCCGGCGCGGGTCAGCGTCACCGTACGCGTCGTGCGGTCGAACAGCTCCAGGCCGAACTCCCGCTCCAGCCGGCGGATCTGCTGGCTGACGGTCGGCTGGCCGATGTGCAGCCGCTCGGCGGCGCGCCCGAAGTGCAGTTCCTCGGCCACCGCCGCGAAATACCGGACCTGGCGCAGCTCCACGCGTACCTCCCGCCCTCCTGCCGATTCATCGCGATCATCGATGAGTCTAGGTACGGATCAGGCGTTGGACGGAACGCCCTCCCCGACTGGAATGGCCTCCGGCCTCACGAACGGCGCCGGGACACCGGGCCGCACAACGGAAAGGGACCGTCATGCCGGTCGCGCACGTCAACGGAACCGGCCTCTCCTACGAGGACCACGGCGCCGGACGCCCCCTGGTCTTCCTGCACGGCTGGGGCACCAGTGGCCGCGTGTGGGACGCACAGACCGCCGACCTGGGCCGCGACCACCGCGTGATCACCGTCGACTGGCGCGGGTGCGGCCGGTCCGAGCGGCCCACGACCGGTTACACCATCGCCGATGTCACCCACGACACCCTGGAGTTCCTGGACGCGCTGGAACTCGATGCGCCGGTGCTGATCGGCTCGTCGATCGCCGGGGCGTTCGTACTGGAGGCCGCGCTGGCGGCGCCGCGGCGGATCGGTGCCGTGATCCCGGTCGACGCGGGGGTGCACCACTTCGCGGCGGACGGCATGCGGGAGGCGATGGCCGAACTGCTGGCCGACCTGCGGACGGACCGGGCCCGCGCGCTGGCCGCCTTCGTGCCGCACTGGTACCGGCCTGGGACGGACAGGGCCGTGATCGACCGGACGGTACGCCGGCTCCTGGACTCCACCCCCCTCATCGACCGGCTCGTTGCCGACCAGGCGGACTACGACCCGCGCCCCCGCCTGGGCGGGATCCGGGTGCCGGTCCACTTCCTCCACGGCGAACGGGACACCGAGGTCCCGCCGGAGGTGCCGCGGGAGTGCGCGGCACTGATCCCGGGGGCCCGGCTCACCGTGATCGAGGACGCGGGCCACATGTCCCAGCAGGACCAGCCCGAGCGCTTCAACGCGGCGCTGCGCGCCGCCCTCGCATCGGTGCCGGTCATTCTTCCGGGGGACGGTTCGTCGGCTCGGGGATGAGCCGGCCGAGGCCGGGCGTCGTCCTGCCGGGCGACGCGAGACCGGCATGCCCGCAGGCAGCATCTGGACATGACGACAACCGACATTCCGAGTGCTCCCGCGGCCGCGCCGGTCTGGGCCCGCCGTGCCGCCCATGCCATCGCCCTGTGTGCCCTCCCGTCCGGCCTGTGGCGCATCGCCATGGCGTCCGGGGTCTACGTCGGCTACAGCGACGAGGTCCTGCGGGACGTCTACGCCATCCCGGGGTGGGGCATCGCGTACGTCGTCGGTCTGTCCGTCCTCGCCGAACTGGCCGCCCTCTTCCCGCTCCTGCTCGTGAGCGACCGCCCGCGGCTGCTGCGCTCCCGGACTCTTGCCGTGACGGCCTGCACCGCCGCAGCCGTCCTGGTCGCGGTGACGCTGTGGCAGGTTGTGGTCGCCCTGACCGTCGAGAGCCACACGTACCTCTCGAACGGTCCGGCCCGGGTCGTCTGGGCCCTCCTCTTCGCCCCGCTCGCCGCCATACCCGTGCTGATGACGGCCGTGACCTCCTCGTACATGAAGCGCCGACGCGGAATCCGGTGACGGGTGGGTGGTGGACCCCGCGGGCCGGTCCCGGGCGGACGGGGCCCGCACCGGCGTGACCGGTGCCGCCGGGGGGCGGAGCGCCCGCCGGCCGGGCCTCTCGAAGAGCGTTCGAAGGGAGATTTTTCAGCATTCGGGCCCCTCCCCAGCCCCATGCTCGCTACCGTTTGCCGTCACCGCAGGAGCCGATGCGGGCGGGTGATCGGGGGAACGGCAATGGCGTTACATCCGGGTCTGCGTGCCGCGGTTCGTCAGGCGATGTCGGATCCGGAGGGACCCGTGCCGTGGTCGTCCGACACGCGCGACAGCGTGCTGGCCGGCCGCACGCACTACAACGTCGCCATGACGCTCTACGACGTGCGCGACCGGCTGACGCCGGACCAGACCGTCGCGGCCGGGGACCTCGCCTTCGACGAGGTCTACCTGGCCGCCTGCTACTACCTCGCCCGGTCCCGCCACCTGCCCGAGGAGCAGCGCGAGTGGAACCTGAACGCCACCCGGTTCCTCTTCGACGTCGTGCACGCGGTCCGGCCCGAGCTCGTGCCCGAGCACCTGCGCGAGCTGCACGAGCGGGATCCGCGGGGAGTGGCCCCCGTGTACGAGATCGTGCACGCCGTGGGCGTCGCCCTGTTCCTGGGCAGCGTCGAGGAGGGCCACGAGCAAGGCATCACCGCGTCCACCGTGTGCCTCCTCTGGGCGCGGCAGGAGGCCGAGGGCACGCCGTCCGAGCCCCACATCACCTTCAACCTGGGCTCGGCCGTACTGGCGATGGCCGGTGTCGCCGGCGAGCCGGGGAAGTACCGGCGGGCGGGGCTCGACCACATGCGCCGGGCCCTCGCCGCCCTGCCCGACGGCGACCCCTTCCGCCCCGGGATGCTGGCCGGGCTCAGGCAGGCGCTGGCCGAAGAGCCGCCGGCCGAGCATCCGGACGGCAGCCCGGAAGCCGAGGTCAGCGCATACATGCGGGACGGCAGCCGGGAGCGGCTCGACCGGGCCGTCGACATGCTGCGCGCGGCCGTCGACGCGCCGCGGGCAGAAGAGCCGTACCGCAGCCGGCGCCGCGCCGAACTGGGGCAGGTACTGCGGATGCGCTTCGAGCTCATCGGCGAGATCGCCGACCTCGACGCGTCGATCGCCGTCCTCGAAAACGTTCTCGGGACCACCCCCGACAACGCAGGGTTGGACGACGAGACGCTTGCCGCGACGTCCTCCTTCCTGGGCCTGGCCCGTCTGGACCGGTACCAGACCTTCGGGCAGGCCGCCGACCTCGAAGCCGCCGCGGAAGCCGTCCACCATCCCGCCGGCGCACGGGCGGCCGCCTCTCCCCACCACGCCCAGCGGCTCACCAACCGGGCCGCGGTCCTGACGGCACGGTTCGGCCGCCACCACGACCTCGCCGACATCACGCAGGCCATCGACGATCTGACGTTCGCGGTGTCGGCCACACCGCCGTCCCAGCACGACCACCCCGTGATGGCGGTCAAGCTGGCCGTGGCCCTGTCGGAACGCGGGACGCACACCGAGGAGCCCGGCGACCTCCACGCGGCCGAGAGGCTTCTCAGGCCGCTCGCCGGGGACCCTTCGGACGCCGGCCCCAACCAGCTGATGGCCCGGCTGGAACTGGGGCACGTCCTGCACGCACGGGCCCGGCTGCTGGGTGACATCGAGGACCTGGCCGACGCGGTCGACCAGTACGAGGCCACCGCGCTGGCGCCCGCCCAGGACATCCGCAGTCGGCTGCACTGCGCCGCCCTGTGGGGCATGGGAGCCGCCGAACTGGGCGCCCTGGAAAGGTCCCGCACCGCCTTCGACCTGGCGCTGAGCGATCTCGTGCCCAAGCTGACAGGCCGTGCGCTCGGCCGTGAGTCGCAGGAAGCACGGTTGCGCGAGCTGCCTTCCCTCGCCACCGTGGCCGCGGCCGTATCGATCAGGGCCGGAGAGGTGCGGGAGGCGCTCGTCCGGCTGGAACAGGGACGTGGCGTCCTGCTGGCCCAGGCACTGGAGCTGCGCGGCCGGCACGACGACCTCAGGGTTGCGGACTCCGGGCTCGCCGACCGCTTCGAGCGGGTCTGCGCCGAGCTGGTGGCATCACACCGCAGCCCACGGCAGCGCCGGAAGTCGGCGGGCGACTTCGACTCGCTGGTGGAGGAGATCCGGGCCCTGACCGACTTCGAGGATTTCCAACAGCCTCCCGCCTGGGAGAAGTTGCGCGAGGCGGCGGCGCAGGGGCCGGTCGTCGTGATCAATGTGTCGCCGCCGGCCTGCTTCGCCCTGCTGCTGACTCCCTCCACCGACGGCGGCCCGGTGACCCTGGACCATCTGCCACTGCAGGTCACGGCGGACGACATCGCCGCCCGTGCCGAGGCCTTCCACACCGCCGTCGCCGCGCTCGTCGACCGGGCGACCCCCGGCCCGGAGCGCTACCTGCAGGACCGCGCCATGAAGGACACCCTGCGATGGCTGGGCGTACACATCGCCGGCCCCGTCCTCGACCGGCTGGGCCTCAGGGGGAACCCGCGCCCCGGCGACCCCCTGCCACGGCTGTGGTGGTGCCCGACGGGGGTGCTGTCCCTGCTGCCGCTGCACGCGGCCCTCCTCGACCAGGACGGCGCGTACGTCCAGGACCGGGTCGTCTCCTCGTACGTCCCGACCCTCGGCTCCCTGCTGCACGCGCGCTCCCGGCCGGCCCCGTCCCCCGACCGGGCCTCGCTCCTGACCGTCGCCGTCGACGCCGCCGGTCAGGCGTACCCGCGCCTGGCAGCCCTGGACGACGAGCTGAAGGCGGCGAGCGGAATGCCGGGGCGCCGACAGCGGCTGCGGGACACCGAGGCCACACCCGACGCCGTGCTCGCCGCGCTGCGCACGCACACCCACGCCCACCTGGCCTGTCACGGCGTACGGGACCCGGGCGACCCCTCGCACAGCCGGCTCCTGCTGTCCGGCGGCGAGCTGACCCTGCGCGCACTGGCCACCGAGCGGCTGCCGAACGCGGAGTTCGCGTACCTGTCCGCCTGCCACAGCGCGGCCGCCGGGGAGGAGCTGGCCGACGAAGTCATCTCCGTGGCATCCGCGTTCCAGCTGTGCGGCTACCGGCACGTGATCGGAAGCCTGTGGACGGTCCAGGACGCCATGGGGCCGCTCCTGGCCCGCGCGGTCTACCGGAACCTCGCGGCACCGGACGGCCCCGGGCCGGCGTACGCCCTGCACCGGGCGGTCGCCGAGCTGCGCGCCCACGGCGACTACGACGACCCGCTGTTCTGGGCGTCGGTCATCCACAGCGGACCGTGACGACGAACGGGAGAAGGGCCATGCAGGAAGAGGACCGTTCGCTGCGCGCGGCGTTCTGCGCGGCGATGTCATGGTTGGACGACGTCATGGCGTCCGAAGGCCGGGGCGACGAACTCCGCTCCGCCGCGCAGGCCGTCCGCGCCGGTACGACGACCGTACGGCAGGCGATCGCCGGACTGGGCATCCCGGAACACGTACTGACCGGCGCCACGGGCACGACGCGCGGGGAGGGCGAGGGCGGCGTTCCCGGACCGGTACCGCACCCCGCCGGTGAGGTCTACCTGTGCCCCGACGGCTGGTGCGGCCTGAGGCAGATCCGGCAGCCGGGCGGTGCCGTACCGGCCGGCGGGCGCTGCCGGCTGCGGGACCAGCCGCTGCGCGTCCTGGAGGCGTGAGCGGATGCCCCCCGTACTCGACCAACTCGGCGAGAAACTGGCCGAGAAGTGGGTGTCCGCCCTGGCGCTGCCCGGGCTGCTCTTCGTCGGGGCGAGCACCTGCGCCGCCGTGCTCGGCCAGGGCCGTGCCCTCGACGCCGGTCTCCTGATCGAGGAGGCCGGACACTGGGCGACGACGGTGGCGCACTGGCCGGTCGTGGGGCAGGTCGCGGCGGTGGCGGTGACCTTCCTCGTGGCCGTGGCCATGGGGATGTCCGTCCGCGTGTGCAGCGAGGGCGCCGTACGGGTCTGGACGGGGGACTGGCCACGACCGGCCCGCCGGCTGGCCCGGCGGGTGACCGCACGCCGGGCGGGGCTCTGGGGAGACCTGCAGCGGCAGATCGACGGGATCCGCGGCGACAACCCGCCGTACGACCGCGACGACGCGCAACGGCGACGGATCGCGGACCTCACCGCCCGCCGTGACCGGATGGGGCTCTCCTCACCGGCCCGGCCCACGTACACCGGCGACCGGTTCGCCGGGGTGGAGAGCCGCCTGCGGGGCCAGTACGGCATCGACCTGGCCGCCTGCTGGCCCGGGTTGTGGCTGGTGCTGCCGGAGGAGGTCAGGGCGGAGCTGCGGTCCACGCGGGCCCGGTTCGACGCCGAGGTGGCCGGATCGGTGTGGGCCTGCTGCTACGTGGTGCTCGGCTGCTTCTGGTGGCCGGCCGCCGTGGGGGGCGCCGCCGCCGGCCTCGTCGCCTGGCGGCGCGGCCGGGGGGCGGCCGCGGTGCACGCCGGGCTGGTGGAGGCCGCCGTCGACGTCCACCTGCGGAAACTGGCCGAGGAGGTGGGCATCGCCGTGCCCCCGGGCCCCACCTGGGAGCCCGGCGTGGGCCTCCTCTTCAACCGCCTGTTCCGCAAGGGCGCATAGCCTGCCGCCGTGCACGCGGGTACCGGGTACCGGGTACCGGTCGGGCTGCGCGGAAAGCGGCCCTGCGGCCGCTGAGGCGCTGACGGCCCAGTGGCCCGCGGGCTCAGGCGAGGGCGGTGACCAGCAGGGTGAAGGCCGCGATGATCACGGCGACCCGGACGTAGTGGAAGCGGTCCCAGCGGTTCATCTGCTGCTTCCAGTCGGCCGGCAGGCCGTCGGCGGTCCACGTCTTGACCCGGTTGTTGATCGGGACGAGCAGCAGGATCGACATGACCACACTGAGGATCAGCAACGCGGCGGCGGTGACGACGAGGCCGGCGCCGTGGTGGTCGCGTCCGGCGACGGCCCAGACGGCGGCGAGGACGAGCGAGCCGATGTACCAGAACGGCATCACGGCGCCCAGCAGCCGGGCCCCGTGGGTGCGGCCGCGCAGGCCGTTGTCCCCGGGGAGGCCGTCGAGGATCGGGTTGACGAAGAAGGCGACGGAGAACTCCACTCCCACCATCACGCCGACCGCCACGGTGGTGAAGACCTCAAGTGCATGGAGCATGATGACCCCTCCTGGGATCTAGCGTTGCTAGATGATGAGGCAACGCTAGTACTACTGCCGCTCGCATGTCTAGCGGTGCTAGGATCGGATCATGTCGGTACAGGAACGCAAGGAGCGCGAGCGGGCGGGCCGCGAGCGCCTCATCGTGGCGACGGCCCGTGAACTCGCCGAGCAGCAGGGCTGGGACGCGGTCACCACCCGCCGGCTCGCCGAGCGCATCGAGTACAGCCAGCCCGTCCTCTACGGCCACTTCCGCGGCAAGCGCGAGATCATCGGTGCCGTCGCCCTCGAAGGCGCCGCCGAGATGGCCGCGGCGCTGCGGGCCGCGGCCTCCACCACGGACGGCCCGCGCGCCCGGGTCGCCTCCCTCGCCCGCGCCTACCTCGGCTTCGCCGAACGGAACCCGGCGGTCTACGACGCCATGTTCCAGCTCGACGGCGGCCTGGCGTTCGCGAAGGAGGACACCCCGGAGCCTCTGAAGGACGCCTTCGCCGCCCTGCTGGAGAGCCTCGGCGAGGTCGCCGGGGACGGCGTCCACCCGGCGTTGTTCACCGAGGTGTTCTGGGCGTCCCTGCACGGGCTGGCGACCCTGACCCGGGCGGGACGGCTGCCGCCGGGTGACGCCGAGCGGAGGGTGGAGTTGCTCGTGGACCGGCTCGCCGTGGTCTGACGCACCGTCCGGGCGGGTCCGGCGGCCAGGGCCTCGCGGACCGGCTGCCGGCCCACGGCAACCGGCGCTGCCCGGGGATCCGGTGGCGACGCCGGGGAGGCTACCCACCCCATACGCCGCACCGTGCCGGAATCACCGCCCCGCGATGAGCACGCGATAGCCGTAGTCGACAGAGTCCTGCCCCAGCAGGTCGGCATGTCGGCGGTGCCAGGCCCCCGAAGCCAGGTCCGCGCGCAGCCGCTCGATCGCCGGCTCGACCACCGACGCGGGCATCTGGGCGAAGGTGGAACTCGCCTGTCGGACAACGGGATCCAGGAAGTGCTCCGGACGCCGCCAGTACGCGATCTGGAAGCCGTCGGTGAAGTCGTGCGGGATGGGGAAGGGAAGCACCGTGTGCGCTTCCAGTGCTTCCACCACGGTGGACAGGGGTGTGAAGCGGGCCTGTTCGAACTCGCGGAGCTCCGGAAGGTAATCCTCGATCAGCCACAGCTCGGGCAGATGGTACGGATCGAAGGTGAAGAGGACCTGCCGACGAGAGACCCGGCGCATCTCGGCGAGTCCACGCCGCAGGTCGGGCCAGTGCTGCACCGTCATCACCGCCATCGCGGCATCGAACGCGCCGTCCTCGAAGGGCAGGTCCTCCGCTCCGGCCAGGACCTTCCTGCTGCCCGGATGCTGATCGAGCATCACCTGTGACGGGTCGACGGCGGTGACCTCGATGTCCTCCGGCTCGTAGGAGCCGGTACCCGCGCCAATGTTGACGACCGTGCGAGCCCCGCCCAGCGACCGGTGAATCAGGGCGGCCAGGCGGGGATCGGCCCGGCGGATGTTCTGGTACCCGATCCCGATGCGGTCGTACGTCGCCGTCAACGGAGCCGGTCCCGAAGCAGAAGCAGTCATGAGCCGGATCTCATCAGCTGATCACCGGCAGGCCAAGAGATTCAGCCTGGCCCGAATGTTGAGCCTCCGACTCGACGTGGACGACCTCGCTTCCGTCCGCTTCGCCTGCTCACCCCTGCAAGAGACCGCCCAGAGCCTGCGATCCTGGCGCAGCCCGGTCTCGCCCGGCACGGTGAGCCGAGCGCCGGGCCCGTCCCGTATTCCAGAGGGGCACCCGTGCTGTTCTGCCGGCGGCAGAACACCGGCCGGACCGGGCTCGACGATCACTACAGTCCCATCATGACGAAGATTACGGCGCGCACGGTCGAGTACCCGGCCGACGGTCTGACGATGATCGGGTACCTCGCGCTCCCGGCCGGTGTCGACCGCCGGCCCGCGGTGCTGCTCGGACCAGAGGGCATGGGGCTCAGCGACGTCGAGCGCCGCCGGGCCGATGCTCTCGCCGAGCTGGGGTATGTGGCGCTGGCCTTCGACCTTCACGGCGGGCGCTATTTGGGTGACCCCGAGGAGATGCTGGCCCGTTGCATGCCCCTGCTAGCTGATCCCGACCGGATGCGGGGCATCGGCCACGCGGCGCTCGACGTGCTGCGCGCCGAACCGCGGACCGACCCCGACCGGATCGCCGCCGTCGGCTACGGCACCGGGGGCGCCATCGCGCTGGAACTCGGGCGCGACGGCGTCGACCTGCGCGCGATCGGGACAGTCAACGCGACCACCACGGGCCGACCGGGCGAGGCGGCGCGCATTCGCTGCCCGGTGTGGGCCGGGGTCGGGTCGGAAGACCCGATCATGCCGCCCGCGCAACGGAACGCGTTCACCGCTGAGATGCAGGCCGCGGGCGTCGACTGGCGCCTCGCGGTCTACGGCGGAGCCTTGCACGCCTTCCACCACCCGACGGTCGACCACCCCGTGGTCCCCGGCGTCGGCTACCACCGACAGCACGCGCAGCGAGCCTGGCGCGACGTCGTCGACCTGCTCGCCGAGTGCCTGCCCGTGACGGAGGACCTGGGGGCATGACCCAGGCAAACAGGCCGGTGCCAGTCCTGGTCGGCGTCGCGCACTGACAGTCCCTCCAACTCACGGGACGCCGCACGTTCGTTCGGCATCCCGTGCAAACGCGTGGACGCCGAAGCCCGGCAAGGCGTTCGGCATCACCGCTCCGGGCCGCGCAGAACCAGCCCTACGACGGAAGCCCCCGCCCCGGCACCGGGCCGGCCGCGCGGGCCTCGCCGTTTCCGGACGCGGTCACCGGAAGTGCTGCCCGTGGGGTGACTGCCGACGGCAAGGGCGTCTGCCGTGCCGGAGCGGCACGGGACATCCTGGGCGCACCTGACCGTATCCACGGCGTACCGAACCGGATCCGGCAGAGCGGATCCCGGCTCGCGCACCGGGCGATACTGTGGTGGGACACGCCAGTTCCGCGTCTCTGGAGCCATCGATGAGCGAACAGCCGGCCCTCGCCGACACCGCCGCCCGGCAACAGCTGGAGCCCGCCGCCGCGGACGCCGTGCGCGCGTACGCGGCCAAGACCCGGGCCGACGCGGACCGGTTCGCCGGCGTCCTGGAGGACATCGCCACCAACGGTCTGCCCGCGGTGGAGGACTGCACGCCCTGGGAAGAGCTCCGCGAGGCCCACCTCGGCCGCCTCGCCGCGCAGCGCCCGGCCGTCGCCTGATGGCCCCGCGCCGCGCCCGCATCGCCTTCTCCGACTCCGCCGCCAAGCAGCTGGAGGACCTGACCGGCGAGGCCGAGATCCACGCCCTGGACCGCGCCCTGGTCGTCATCTCCGTCGACCCCGAGGCCGGCGAGCCGATACCCGCCGACAGCGCCGGCCCCCGGCTGCGCCAGTACGCCGACGAACTCGAAGGCGTCCGCGTCCTGTACTTCGTCACCGCCCTGCGCACCATCGTGGTCGTGGCGTACATCGAGGTCTGAGAACGGGCCGCTGCGGGGCATCGTGACGAGGACGGACCTGGCCCGCCCGTAGGGCGGCCGACAAGGCTGTCGGGTGACCGGCCTCGTCCTCCGCGAGGTCAGGTGGTGCGGCGGCGCCAGGGCCTGTCGTAGGTGCCCCCGCAGGAACGGCAGGAGGCGGTGTAGACGGCGCTGGCGGGGGTCATCTGCCGGGCGGGCTCCGCCGGGTGGATCTGGCCCAGGATGACCGCGGTCAGCTCCGGGTCCGCGCAGGAGCACGGCCCGCCCGTCGGACGCGGCCGGCCTGGACCCGCCTTCCGGGGCGCGGGTACCACCGCCGTGTCCGCCGTGTCCGCGGGAGCTGTGGGCGCCGCCCGGAGGTGCTCCATCCGCCAGCCGTCGACGGGGACCTTGCGGCGGCGGGTGCTGCGGTCGAAACGCTGCTGCTCGGCGGCGGTTTCGAACAGCAGCAGCATCCCCGCCAGCAGCCGGAACGCCTCCCCTCGTACGAGTCGTGGCACCGGGGACAGCACCGCGACCGGGGTGCCGTCCGGGCCGATCAGGGGTGTCCCACCGCCCCACCGCAGCTCGGCAGCGCTCATCCCGACCGTCACCGGGACCTGGTGTTCACGGGCCAGGTACCGGATCGCCCCGTCCACGCCCGGCCGGCGCATCAGCTTCTCGTGCAGCGCCTGCCCGGTGGGCCCGAGGTCCGTCCGGCGTACGTACGCCTCGGCGGACGCCGCCCGCTCCAGCGCGGCCCGGCGCGAGGCGGCGTTCTTCCGGTCGATGTCGGCCCGCCTGCGCGCCGCCTTCTCCCTGAACCGCGCCCGCTTCTCCTCGTCCTGGCGCTGCCGCTCCTCTTCCTGCCACAGGTAGACGTCCTCGGCGGCGATGTACTGCGGAGCCGTCCAGACCTGGGCGAGCTGCCGCTGCGGATGGCGCAGCCGCGCCCGCGGGGGGTGCGGGCCGATCCGGCAGGTGAACACCCAGCGCAGGAAGTCGGCGAGGGGTACCTGGGGTGCCGGCTCCCAGGCGGAACCGGTGAACTTCACCAGGCCCTCGGCGACCGCGATGCCGCCCTCCGCAGCGACCAGCCGGACCGAGGGGACCGCGCCGAGCCAGGGCGGGCGGGGACGGTCGCTGAACCAGCAGCAGGTCACGTCATGTGCGTCCATCCGCTCCGTGCGGCCTGTGATCTCCGCAGCGGTGATCGGAGAGAGCTGGGCTTCCAGGGCCATGTGCCACGTTCCGGCCGGATCGCCGGCCAGTACGTCGGCCCGCCAGGAGCCGTCCGGCGCCCGGACCTCCAACTCGACGTGTGCTCCGGCCTGCCGGGCCGCGCCGGCCAGCTCCAGCTTGAGGAGGTGGTGGGCCTCGGACTCGCCCTGGCGGGCGATCTCGCAGTCGGGGGCGTGCGGCGCGTGCGCGAAGAACCGCAGGCCCCGCTCGGAGGTCTTCGCGTACATCGAATGCCCGCACTCGGCACAGCAGATCGGCGCCGCCGGCCTGACCTTCCACACCGCCTCCCACGCCTGCCCGCACCCCAGATCCGGCAGGTGCGCGAACACGGTTCCCCACTCGGCGTGCACGGCCCGGAACGCCATCCGCCCTCCCCCCATCGGTGATCACTTCAGAGTTTCGCGGCCTGCACTGACAGCCGGTACCGCCGGTTTCGGACAAGCGGCCGGAAGTGGACGGCACACTCCTTGAGCTGTGCGGTAACGCCGACCCGTCGGGGCGGTCCCGCATGCCGGTGGAGTCGGCCCCGAAGTACGGGCTGTACGACGGTTCCTGTGGGGGGTCGCTGATCGATCCGCAGTGGGTGCTGACGGCGGCCCACTGCGTGCAGGGCGACGGCATTGAGCTGGACGGCACTGTCCGGATCGGCAGCGAGGAGCGGAAGTCCGGGGGAACCGTCCGGGCCATCGAGCGGATAGTCGTCCACCCCGCCTACGTGAACGGCGACGGGCAGGCAGCCAACAAGAACGACCTCGCGCTGGTCCGCCTCGACCGCCCGGTCACCGAGAAGCCGGTCCGTATCGCGGAGCGGGCCGGGCGGCCCGGCACCCCGACCCGGATCCTGGGATTCGGCACTACGGCCGACACCGAGCTGAAGTTCGCGGAGCGGTTGCAGGAGCTCGACGCGCGCAGGGGCACCGATGCCGAGTGCGCCCCCGGCTACGCGGACCGGACCCGGTTGTGCACGATCAGCCGTGTGCCCGAGGCCATGGCGTGCTTCGGGGACTCCGGCGGGCCGCAGCTCCAGAAGGGCCGGGATGGTCGGTGGGAGCTCATGGGAGCCACCTCGGGTCCCGGCGCCCCGGGGACGTCCCCAACGAGCCGTTCGCCGAAGCAGCCCACGCGCTCATCAGGGGCGGGCGGTTCCCAACCGTCGGGGTGGCAGTCGAGGGCAGCCGGCGCGCCGGCTGTGAAGGCCGCGAAGTCCAGCGTCACGTCAAGTCCTTGCGCATCAGCGTGCACACCGTCTCGTACCGCTGGAGCGAGCCGTCCTCGGCCTCCGTGTCCCAGGAGTCGAGCTCGCGGCCGAAGGCGCGGTAGCCCAGGCGTTCGTAGAGGGCGCGGGCGCGCGGGTTGCCCTCCTCGACGCCGAGTTCGGCGCGGGTCAGGCCCCGGGCGCCGATCCGCTGCTCTGCGGAGCGGATCAGCAGCGTGCCGATCCCGCAGGACTGCAGGGCCGGGTGGACGCCGAGTTGCCAGAGCGTGCCGGCGCCGGGCTTGACCGTGTAGTCGATGCCGCCGACCGCCACCGGGAGCCCGACCGGCGTGCACACCGCCAGGTAGTCGATCTCGCCCGCCTCGGCGCGGCGGATCTGGTGGACGAGCTCGCGCACGTGCTTGGGGGAGCCGGCCCAGCCGCAGGCGGGCAGGTCCGCGTCGGTGAGGCCGCGCACCGACAGGTGCAGCCTGATCTCGGTCATCGCCGCATCCCTTCGACTCCGACAGTGGCCGTCTCCCATTCCAGCAAGCCGGTCCCGTGCCGTCCAAGGATTTTCGGACCGGCCCCACCGCCCGCAGCCCGCCGCTGCCGGAAGCCGGAAGGACTTGCGCTCCCGACCGGGTCCGTGCGCCGGCGAGGTACGGCCGTCCGGGGGCAGCACGGGGACGACAGGTGACTACGAGGCGGTCATACCGGCTCGGCACGTCCTCTCAAGGCGCCGGTTCGGCTTGGCGAAGGCCGCGGAACACCGAAGGTGTCGTCGGGCGTCGTCCATCCGCGCAACGTGGCGTGAATCGTCGATCGGAATGCGGCCTCGGCCGTGACGGCGTCGAGGGCACCGGCCAGTTCGAGGGTCACGAGCCCGTGCAGGGTGGCCCAGACCGACAGGGCGATCGACGTCGCCTCGCCGACGAGGACGGACGCCGCCAGCGCGCGGTCGATCGCCGCGAGGAGCGGACGGATCGGATCACCGGCTCCGACCTCCCCCGACGGGTCGAAGGACTGCACGCCACCGAACAGCACCGTGTACAGGTGACTGTGTCCGCGCCCCCAGCAGCGGTAGGCGACGGCCAGCGCGTAGAGGTCGGCGAGAGGATCCGCGGAGGTCCGTACCGCCGACAGGTCCTGGAACAGGCCGGCGACGGCCCTGTCGCGCACCGCACCGATCAGCCCGTCCTTGCCGCCGAACAAGGAATACACCGCCGTCGTCGACGCCTCGGCGGCAGCGGCCACGGCGCGGACCGTGACCGACGCCCGCGGACGGGTGGCGAGCAATTCGGTCGCGCACGCCACGAGCCGCTCTTTGACGGCCTCGTCGTTCGTTCTCGGTCTACCCACGGCCTGCAGCCTACCCTCTCTGATAACGTCGTTTTGAAACAGCGTTCCGAAACTGTCGGAGGTCCGCCGTGTCCCCGTCCGCCATACGTCTCGTCCGGTTCACCGGACGCTTACTGCTCGCCCCGGCCGCCGTCGTGGCGCCGGCCGCAGTCTTCCTCGTACTGATCGCCCTCACGGACGGGGCGGGCTCCGGGCTCGTCGCATGGCTGACGACGCTCGGAGCCGCGGCCGTCCTCGCCGCGTGGTGGGGGCGGCGCCGCACGTGGCCGGCGCGGCTCGTGCCGTTCCTGCCGGTGGTCGTCGCGGCGGCGTTGACGGCGGCGGTCTGCATCCCGACCGTGCCGACGGCCCGGCGGTACCCGCCGGCCCCGCCGTTCGTGGCCGTGCAGCACTGGAGCCTGACCACAGGCAGCCGGGTCGCGGTGTACCACTACCCGCCCGCGAGTTCCGTCCCGCGGCATCCCGTCCCGCTCGTGTACCTCAACGGCGGTCCGGTCCGGGGCATTTCGGTGCTCGACCACCGGTTCCTGCAACTCCTGGCTCGTCAGGGCTACGACGTCTACGCCTATGAACAGGCCGGTGGCGGACGAAGCGACCTGCTCCCCATGGGCCAGTACACGATCTCCAGGTCGGTCCGCGACCTCGGCGCCTTCGTCGACCGCCTGAACGAGGGCGAGGTCGACGTCCTCGGATTCTCCTCGGGCGGGGTCGTGCTCACCCGAGCGCTGGCCGACCCGGGCGTCGCCGCACGCCTGCACCGGGCGGTCATCGCCGAGCCGGGCCCCATGGACGGCCCCACCGCCCACATCACCGGGCACGAGGGCCGAGCGTCCGCACGGGGCCTCGCACCGGCCGTCACCGGCCCGCGATCGACGCACGTCCCCCGCTACGCCGTGGCATTCGGCCTCATGCGACTCGGCCTCCTCACCCCCGACACCGGACTGATCGGCCAGGCCGAAGGCGACAACGCCTTCACCGCCGCGGACCTCGGCAGCGACACCGCATCCGCCTACTGCGCGCGCGACGCGCAGCGCATCCCGGTTGAGGACACCGCACAGAACTTCTCCTTCAGCCCCGCCGCCAGCCTCCGCGTCCAGCAGACGGTCAAGGACTCGCCCTCCATCGCACCGCGGCTGAGGCAGTCCCGGACCCCCGCGATGCTGATGATCGCCGAGTGCTCCTCCCAGGTCCGTCAATGGGCGACCGCCATCCTCACCCATGACCCCGCCATCCAGCGCACGCAGTACATGCCCGGAGTCGGACACCACATGTGGAACGGCCTCGACGGCAACGACGACCGAGCCGCCGCCGTCATCACCGCGTTCCTTCAGGACGAGCCGGCACCGCTGCCGAACCACCCGACCCGCGACGAGATCCCCGCCTTCCTGCGCGACCACGAATGAAGACGTGCGGCCCCCGTCGCCGGCCATGGCCGGGTGAGGTCCGGGGAGCCCGTGACCAGCCGCCGTGCAGAGCCGGGCGAGGTGCTCACGTCGCGGCCGCAGCGGTCGGGCCGGCAGGGCGGGTACGCGGCGCGGCGTGGGGGAAGCGGGAGACCGTGGGGGTTGAACACCCCCACGGTCTCGCCGGCTCTCCTGCCTCCGGCTGTGCGGGAGCCGATTACGGCAGGGCGATGAAGGTCTCGGCCGTCGCGGGCAGGGTGCCGCCGGTGCAGACGTTGCCCGTTGCCGGGACCGTCGTGCCGTCGAGCATCTTGGTCAGGTCCACCGCGACCATCTGGGTCGCTCCGTCATTGACCATGAGGGCGATGGCGTGTCCCCCGTTCGGAGACTGGTACGCGATCAGGGTGTGCGGATCCAATCCCATGGAGAAGCCCCCGCCGGTCGCACAGGTCACCCAGTTGCCGATGGCCGGGATGGCTCCGGTACCGGATGTCGTCGGCAGCGCGACCGCGGTCAGGCCGTCCCCACCGAACTCTCCGGTGATGACACCCGTGTGCGTACCCTGCGCCACGGACGCCGCGGACGCTCCGGCACTCAGGCTCGATCCGGTCAGCGTCTGGACCTGCTCGGGCGCCGTCCAGGATCCGGGCGAGCCGGGGGTGAAGACGGCGGTGCTGATGTCCGCGATCTCGACCTGCGAGGGGTCGCTGAACTCCGCGGGCGACAGGATGATGCCGGTGGAGCAGTCCTCCGCAGCGGAATCGAGTTCCCCCGCGATGGTCACCGGGTGCTCGAAGAACTGCGGCGAGGTGCTGTTCGAGACGTTCACGATCTCGTAGTTGTTGTCCTCCGAGGGGGACAGGACGAGGTTGCGGACGGGATCGATGAGGGGGTCCTCGGAGATCTGCCCACCCGGGTCCTGCGTGGTGAACGGGGCCTCGAAGGTGTTGGTCGCGAGGTTGAGGAACTGGAACCCGGCCTGGCCTGCGATGCTCAGCCCGATCAGGGCCTTGTTGTGCACGGCGTCGATCGAGACGCCGGTGCTCGTCGCGGACCCTCCGGAGAAGCTGATCACCCCTGTGCCCGAATCCGTCAGGGGGTTGGGCGAGACGCTGGGGTCGAGCCCGGTGCCCTTCAGGATGTAGACGTGGTTGTTGTTTGCCGTGGCCACGGACTGTCCGGTCACCGAGTTCGTCGCGATGGAGTTGATGACGTCGGTACCGGTGGGGATCTGCGTGTTGGTGATGCTGCTGCCCTCGACGTTCACCACGTCGATGCCGGTGGCGGTGCTGCTCCACGCCCCCTTGGGGACGTACGCGGTGACGTTGGACCCGTTCACGTATGCGGACAGCGACCCCGACGCCTCACACGATCCCTGGGGGACCACCGGGGACGCCGGCTGGCCGCAGACCAGATAGTGGCTGATCTTTGCCGGCTTCCCGCTCCGGGCCAACGGCGCGTGCAGACCCGTGTCCGAGGGATGGTTCGGGTGACCCGGCGTACCCGTGTAGTCGTAGGTGTCGTAGGCCGCAGTGCCCTTGACGTAGACCGTGAAGCCCGGCGAGTTCGTCGTGAAGCTCAGGTACGTGCCCGTTGCGTCGACCGTCGCCGTGAAGAAGGTGGGTCCGTTCGAGTAGCTCTTGCTCTGGTTGCCCGGCGTCAGGTTCGACGTGTTGATGAACGTCGTCGTTCCCGCCGGGCACTTCGTGATGTTTCCCGGCCGGTACGTCGGCTGGACGTGGTGCGTGGTGGTCGGTGGTCCGGCAGGATTCGCGTTCGCCGTCGCGGCGGGGGCGATCGCGACGGACCACAGCGCCATCGTGGTGCCGAAAGCGCCAAGTGCCCTGAACAGCCGCGCTCGGCCAGTTCTTCTCTTCAACGCAGTCCCTCTTGTGTTGTGAGTCCCCGTAATGCCGGGAACCTCGGTCTCCCGACCAGCCCAGACCCCGTGCCTGCGGCCAGTAGCCGCCTGCGGACTCGTGTCTGCTTCGTGGCCGCGGAGCACCGATCTTTGAGAAGTTGCGACACTTTGTCATCGCCCGAACGTGTTGAATCGGGGTGTTCTGGTCGAGGTCCGCACGAGTGGGATGATCAGGGCAAATGACCGCGAGGTGAAGTCGTCATGGACCCGGACGGCTCCCTCGGGCTGACAGAGCGGCCCGCGCACCGGGAACGGTGCGCGGGCCGCTGTGCGTCCACCGGCTGGTTCAGCAGTGGGGGAGGCCGGGCACGTTGTGGAACTGCGCCGCGCCGTCCACGTACGGTCCGAACGTCCAGGTCACCCCCGTACCGACCGACTGGTTGTTCTGCCACACGCTGGTGGTGCGGTACCAGACGTTGCCGTCGCTGCCGACGGACCCGCCGGCCACCCAGCAGTCCGCGAAGACCCAGTCGCTGCCCGGCGTGAGGGTGATGTTGTTGTACTTGCCGGCTCCCGCGTTGGGGGCGGTGTAGACGCCCACGGAGTGGCTGGTGCTCAGTCGGATCCACTGCGGCGCGGAGCCGGTGTGGTTGGGGTTCGGGTCGGCGGACGCCTGCGAGGTAGCACAGAGGACGGATGCCCCAGCCATGACGAGCGCGGCGAGTGCCTTGATCGAACGGGCCATGAGGTTTCCCCGTTTCCTTCCGGCCCCCCGGTGGGGCCGGTCGGTGTACGAGGGAACCCCACCCCGCCCGTACCGTCCAGGCCGCAAACCGGCCAGGATGACACCGTCGGCCGCGTGCGGACCGGGTGGGCTACCTCGGGCTGATCGTGACCTTGTAGGTGGCTCCGGCCCTGCCGCGGGTGCTCACGGCGACGGTTTGGCCGTGGTCGTCCCAACTGGCCTTGCCGCCTTGGACGTCGACCCGGTGGCCGCCCGGGTACGTGTCCCTCGGCACGGTGATCTGGGTGGGCCCCTCCGAGTTGTCGCGGGTGCGGAAGGTGAGCGTGTAGGTGCGTGTGGCCGGGTCGTACGCGAACTGGAGCGGGTCGCCCGCGACGGCGCGCGCGTACGGCTGGACGAGCAGCTGGGCGTTGGGCTTCACGGCGCCCGTCTGGTCGAGGAAGCAGTAGCCGCCGCCCCGGCACCACTGCCACCACGTCCAGCCGCTGGAGAAGCGGTCCAGGGAGGCCGTCATGTCGTTGACGAACCGGCTCGCGTGCGGAACGTAGGGGTTGCCGCCCCATTCCCCCACGATCACCGGCATGCGGTTACGGGACGGGTAGTCGCTGATCGCGGCCTCGTAGGCGGGGATGAAGGTGCCGTCGGGGTCGTAGTCGCCGCCGGTTTCCATCGCGGTCTCGTAGAAGTGCGGCGCGTAGCCGGCGTGCGGGTCGTCGATGCGGCCCATCCGGGTCGGGACGCCGAGACCGACGATGACGGTCGGTTCGACGAACACCCACGACTTCTGGTCGACCAGGCGGATCGCCCGTGCGAGGCGGTTCCACATCTCGGTGAGCTCGGTGGCCTCGAAGCGGGCCGCGGCGGCGGGGAGGTCCTCGCCTTCGAGGAACTTCGCGAACGGCTCGTTCATCAGGTCGTAGCCGAGCAGCGCCGGGTGCCGGCCCAGGGCGGAGGCGACCGTCATCCACATGCGGGCGTGCGCGGCGCGGAGGTCGGCGTCCTTGTACAGGTGGTCGAAGGCGGTCTGTACGGACGGCTCGAAGTACTCGGAGAACCAGTCGTCCGGTATGTGCGTGAACGGCAGCCCCTCGTCGCGGGTGGCCCAGTCGGGGACGCCGCGGGAGCCGAAGTGGGGGCCGTACACGTCCTGGTGGGCATCGAGGATGACCTTGACGTGGTAGCGGTCGGCCCAGTCGAGGATGCGGCGCATCTTGGCGAGGTAGCCGCGGTCGTAGTGCCCGGGGGTGGGTTCGAGGTCGTCCCAGAAGAAGGCGAGGCGCGCGAGGTTGAAGCCCCGGGCGGCCATGTCCTTGAGGTCGCTCTCGTGGATGTCGGCGAACGCGTCGGTGCCCCGGCTGCTCTTGTCGGAGAGGTTGAAGCCGCGCCACTGCAGCGCGCGGCCCTGGCCGTCGGCGATGAAGGTGCGGTCACCGACCGTGACCCGGTCGGGGGCGCGGTCGGGGCGGGCCTGGGCCTGTGTGGGGAGGACGCCGAGCAGGAGGGCGGCCAAGGCGAGGGCGGCGGGGACGACACGGGAGGTCAAGCGCATGCAGGAGACCCTTTCGCGGGCGGCTGCTGGGGCGGCGGGTTACCGGCCGGTCGGGATGTTACTGGTGAGTGCGTCAAGTTCACAGTGGTTCAAGGGAGTTGGCGCAACGTGGCCGTGATCGGTCGCTTGCTGTGACCGGCCGCCCATGCGGGTCGGCGCTCCCCGGCCTGCGCCGGGCAGGCCGGCGGCCGCTGCGCGCGGAACTCCTGACCTGGCTGGCAACGTTCGCCGACATCGCCCGCCGGGACGTCGAGGACGTCGAGGACGTCGAGGACGTCCAGGACGGTCTCGGCGCGGCGCGGGATCCGGCCGCCGCCCGTGCGGCACGGCCGGCGCTCCACGCCCGCATCGCGGCCTTCTGCGAGGACGGCCATCCGCAGGTGAGGGAGGCTGCGCTCGCGGCTGACCGTGGAGGAGATCGCCGCGGCCCTCGGCGAGCAGCCGGCCGTCTCGTCCTGCACCCATGACGGCGAGGACCGCCCGCTCGAAGTCCGGAGGGCCGGCGGCGTCGTCCTGACACGACCGCTCTTCCTGCTTCACGACGCGGTTCGCCGGTCGGGCCCCACCCGCGTGCGAGGCCCGACCGGGCCGACGGTCGTCGGAGTGCGGGCGGTGGGATCCAGCGGCCCGCTTCGCGGGTCGCTACCCGGCGGCCACGACCGGGCCGGCCGTGACCTGAGGAGGGTTGGGGAGCAGCGGCGCGAGGTTGTCCCTCACGAAGTCCGCCGCCTGCCTGACCGATTCCTCGGCCCCGGACCGGTCCGCGAAGACGCCGGTGGAGACCATCACTCCGTCCCCGGCATCCACCCAGTAGTACGCCACGAAACCGGGGACCCGGCGGAGGAGAGGCACGAATCCCTCGTCCACCAGGCGTCCTGCCTCGGCTGAGTCAGTCACTCCTTCGTACCGCCGAATCACCGCGTACATGGCTGATCTCCTCATGGATCCCAAGGTCACCTTGCGCCGGACGACCTACCCCCACCGAGCGCCTCCCGCTCGGGGGGCGGCCGGAAGTGACCCGGATAGGCGCGCGCCGGTGATCCAAACCGGGCATCCGGACGGATGTCGGCCACAGGCCACCGGCTACCGGCTGAGCGACTTGAGGGCCGCCGCGTCGTACGGCTTCAGCTCGTCGAAGCGGTTGCCGAGGACCTTCGCCGCCCACTGCGGGTCCTGGAGCAGCGCCCGGCCGACGGCGACCATGTCGAACTCGTCGCGCTCCATGCGGTCCAGGAGGTTGTCGATGTCGCCGAGCGCCGCACCCTCGCCGACGAAGGCGCGGATGAAGTCGCCGTCGAGGCCGACCGAGCCGACGGTGATGGCCGGGCGGCCCGTGAGCTTCTTGGTCCAGCCCGCCAGGTTCAGGTCCGAGCCCTCGAACTCCGGGAGCCAGTAGCGCCGGGTGGAGGCGTGGAACGCGTCGACGCCGGCCGCCGCCAGCGGGGCCAGGATCGCTTCCAGCTCCTCCGGGGTCTGCGCGAGCCGGGCGTCGTAGGCCTCCTGCTTCCACTGCGAGTAGCGGAAGATCACCGGGAAGTCGGCCGGGACGCGCTCGCGGACCGCGGCCACGATCTCCGCGGCGAACTTCGTCCGGGCCACCGCGTCGCCGCCGTACGCGTCGGTGCGGCGGTTGGTCCGCTCCCACAGGAACTGGTCGAGCAGGTAGCCGTGGGCGCCGTGCAGTTCGACGCCGTCGAAGCCGATCCGCGCGGCCTCCGCCGCGGCGTCGGCGAACGCGCCGATGACGTCGTCGAGGTCGGCGCGGGTCATCGCCCTGCCGGTCCCCTCCGTGCCGTCGACACGGATGCCGGAGGGGCCGACGGCGGGCGCGTCGGCGTACGGGGCCTCGCCCTGCTTGCGCACCATGCCTATGTGCCACAGCTGGGGCACGATCGTGCCGCCGGCCTCGTGCACGGCCGCGGCGACCTTCTCCCACCCCGCCAGCTGCTCCTCGCCGTGGAAGCGCGGCACCCGGTCGCTCTGCCCGGCGGAGTCGTGGCCGACGTAGGTGCCCTCGGTGACGATCAGGCCGACGCCCGCGGCGGCCCGGCTGGCGTAGTACGCCCGCACGTCCTCCCCGGGCACGCCGTCCGGGGAGAACATCCGCGTCATCGGAGCCATCGCGATGCGGTTGGGGACGGTCAGGCCGTTGAGCGTGACGGGCCGGGACAGGATCTCGGCCGCGCGGGAGGCGGTGGACGTGGTGACGGTCATGCGGATCCTCCGGTTGAGGCTGTGGCTCGTCGGGGTGGCAACGAGAAGTGCATAGTACACATGTTATGTATCATGCATATTGCGGCCCAGTAGGGGCCCGGCAGAGTCCACCGGCCCTCGCGTCGGCGATAATGGAGCGCCGGAAGGAGCGGGAGGCGCAGTGCTGGAGAAACTGGAGCGGGAACTGATGCTGCTCTCGCGGCACCAGGTGCTCGCCCGGCGCGAGCGCGACCCCGAACGTCTGGAGCGGTCGGCGTACCTGCTGCTCAGCCGCATCGACACCCAGGGCCCCATGTCCATCGGACAGTTGGCGGAGGCCTTCGGGCTCGACACCTCGACCGTGAACCGCCAGACGGCCGCACTGCTGCGCTGCGGACTGGCCGAGCGCGTCGCGGACCCGCACGGCGGCATGGCCCGCAAGCTGCGCATCACCGCCGAGGGCGGGCGCCGCCTCGCCGCAGACCGTGAGGTCAACCAGTCCTGCCTGGCCCGGGTGGTCGCCGGCTGGTCCCCCGAGGAGGTCCAGGAACTGGAGGACGTCCTGGTCCGGCTGAACCGCAGCGCCGAGGCCCTCGAAGGACGCTACTGGCCGCGCACGGAGGAAGACGACACCCGCGCCGCCTGCCATCCGCCGGTCCCGCGGGAATCCGCGACGCCCGCGTAGCCGGAACCCTCGACCCGCGACCGCTTCCTCCCGGGGGTCACAGCCGGCTGGCCGTGCGGATCAGCTGGGCGAGGGCGCGGGAGCGGCTGTGTGGGGGCCAGGCGATGTGGGTGACGACGGGGGGTGCGTCGGTGAGGGGGACGGCGGTGTGTTCGGCCCACAGCCAGGCGTGGGAGGAGTCGGGGCAGATGGCCGCGGTGCGTCCGAGGGCGATCAGCTGGGCCAGCTGGGTCTGGTCGCGGATCTCGGGGCCGGAGCCGGGAGGGTAGGCACCGTTGCGGGGCCAGCGGGCGAGCGGAAGATCAGGGACGTCGGTGACGTCGGCCATGCGCAAGGTCTTGTGCGCGGCGAGAGGGTGCCCGGCGGGCAGGACGGCGATCCGTCCCTCGGTCAGTAGTTCCTCGCTGTCGAACCCGGCGAGGGAGTTGAACGGCGTTTGCATCAGTGCCACGTCGGCGCGGCCGTCGCGCAGCAGTATTTCCTGTTCGCCGATACCGCATGGCAGCACTTCGATCTCGGCGGCGTCGGGCTGGGCCGCGTAGGCGTCGAGAAGCTTCCTCAGCAGTTCTTGAGACGCGGCGGCCTTGACCGCCAGCACCAGGCGATCGCGGGCGCCACCCGGATGATCGGCGCCACCGGCGCGACGGGTGCGGCGTGCGGCGGCGGTGGTCGCGTGCAGGGCGGCGCGACCCTCGTGCAGCAGGACCTCTCCGGCGCCGGTCAGCGAGACGCCGCGGCGGTTGCGGTCCAGCAGCGAGACGCCGAGGCGCCGTTCGAGCTGCTGGACCGCCCGGGACAGCGGTGGCTGGGCGATGCCGAGCCGCTCCGCGGCGCGGCCGAAGTGCAGTTCCTCGGCGACGGCCACGAAGTACCTCAGCTCGCGGGTCTCCAGGGTGTCCATGCCCGGAGCGTACTCCCCAGTGATACCCCACGAGTATCACTGGACGCCTTATCGGTATTGGTCGCGTCGCCGTCGCTGAGTGAGCATCAATGTCGTGAGCGAAACGAAGATTGCGCTGGTTACCGGCGCGAACAAGGGAATCGGGTACGAGATCGCGACCGGTCTGGGTGCCCTCGGATACCGCGTGGGCGTGGGAGCCCGGGACGGGGCCCGGCTGGAGACCGCCGTGGAGAAGCTGCGCGCCGCCGGGGTGGACGCGTTCGGGGTGCCGCTGGAGGTGACCAGCGACCACAGTGTCACCGATGCCGCGGGACTGATCGAACGGCAGGCCGGGCGCCTGGACGTCCTGGTCAACAACGCCGGGATCTCGGGAGAGTCCGGCCCGGGGTGGGTGCAGGACCCGACCGCGCTCGACCTCGACGTGGTCCGCACGGTCGTGGAGACCAACGTCCTCGGCGTCATCCGCGTGACCAACGCGATGCTGCCACTGCTGCGGCGCTCCACGTCGCCGCGCATCGTCAACGTCTCCAGCGGCGTCGCCTCCCTGACCCGGCAGGCGGACCCGAACATCGAGATCGGCCCCATCATGGCGGCCTACGCGCCGTCGAAGTCGTACCTCAACGCCATCACCGTGCAGTACGCCCGGCAGTTCGCCGGGACGGACATCCTGATCAACGCCGCCTGCCCGGGCCTGGTCGCGACCGACTTCACCGGCTTCCACGGATCCCGCACCCCCGAGCAGGGCGCAGCCATCGCGATCCGGCTCGCCACGCTTCCCGACGACGGCCCGACCGGTTCGTTCTTCGAAGACGACGGCGCCATCCCCTGGTGACCTGCGGACGCCGACGCCCGGCCACCGGGTACGAGGAACGGCCTCACGTGCCGGGTGCGCCCGCATCCCCTCCTGATCTCTCCAGCCGGGCCGTGCTGTTCAGGCGGCCCGGCTGAGACCGGCGGTGGTGAGGTCCTGCTCGCGCGGCGGGGTGAAGTCGACGTCGGGCTTCGGGCCGTAGGCGTCGGTGGCCCGCTCCTCATGCCCGGCCCGCTGGCAGTCGTCAGGGCCGGGTCGTCCCGGCTTCGGTGCCGTGGCCGAGGAGGGCGGCGACGCGGCGGGGAACGGGCTCGGCGGTCGCGGGCAGGGCCGGACCGGGACACGTACGGCCGGCAGCGGAGGAGGCGCGGGGCGCGAGAGCGGCCCGGCCGGTGGGGCGGGCGGTCGCCGTCAGCAGCCGGACCGCCCGCCGCGGAGGCAGGTGCGAGCCCGGCCGCCTGCCCGCCCGTGCGGCCGGGAACGGCACGAGGAGGGGGAGCCGGGCGATGTGGATCACGCCGGGTCCCCTTCCCCGTCGAGCAGGGCGCGGAGCAGGCGCTCGTCCTCGCCGCTCAGCTGTGAGACGAAGCGGCTCAGTACGGCCCCGCGGTCCCGGTCCTTCGCCAGTTCGGCGTGCATGCGCCGGGCGGTGAGGCCGGAGGCGTCCTCGGTCGGAACGTAGACGAACCCGCGGCCGGACCGCTTCCGGGTCACAGCGCCCTTCTCGTACAGGCGGGACAGGACCGTCGTCACGGTCGTGCGGGCGAGGGACCCGCCCATCATCTCCTGGACCCGGCCCGGGGACAGCGGGCCGTCCGCCGCCCAGAGCGCCGCCGGCAGGCCGGCCTCCAGCTCGCCGGCGGCGCGCCGCTCCGGGTTCCTGTCGCCCATGGGCGCGCTGCTCCAGACACCGATCGTCTACAGTTCTGTAGACCGTCTATGGAACTGTAGCCGCCAGTCGGCAGGGCGTCGTACCGGATCCTGTTCCTCTCACCCCATGGGAGCTGTTGACATGACCTCGCCCGCTCTCGCCGCGGCGCCGCAGGCGCTCGGCCCGCGCGCGCTCGGCCCGCAGCCGGGCCCGCAGGCCGACAACCTGCTGGACGCCGGTTCCCTCCTGTCGGCCTTCGGTGCCCTCGGCGTCGCGGTCGTCCTCATCTCGCTCGCCCCGCTCGCCCCGCTCGCCGTGGAAGTCATCCGTCGGCGGAGTCCCCGCACTTCGAACGGAGGCTCGCGTTGAGCCTGCTCGCCCTGGACGGCCCCGCCGTCGACGGACACCTGTACACCTGGATCACCGGCCTCGCCCAGCGGGCCCCCGGCTGGCTCGACGGGCTGGTCACCGCCTGGTCCGACTACGGCCTCGCCCTCTTCGCCGTACTGATGGCGGCCGCCTGGTGGCGCGCCCGGGCGGCGGCCGACCCGGCGAGGACCGCCAGGGCGCTGGCAGCGCCCCTCGTCGTGGTCATCGCCTTCCTCGCCGACACCGGCATCAAATCGCTCTTCCGGGAGCAGCGGCCCTGCCGGACCCTGCACGCGGTCACGCTGGAGGCCTGCCCGCCCCTGGGTGACTGGTCGTTCCCCAGTAACCACGCCGCCATCGCCGCCGCGGCGGCCGCGGCCCTCTGGGTCACGGACCGCCGGCTCGCGGCGATCGCGCTGCCGGCCGCACTGCTGATGGCCTTCTCCCGGGTCTGGGTGGGCGCCCACTACCCCCACGACGCCGTCATCGGCCTGGTCGTCGGGGCGGTGGTCGCCTGGCTGCTGACCCGTACGGCCCGCCGCGCGACCCCCCTCGTACAGCGGCTGCGCAGCTCGCCGCTCAGGCCGCTGGTCGCCCCCCGGTGAGGGTCCCCGCCGTGCGGAGCGCCACCCGCTGGGGCCTGGCCGCAGTGCTGTGCGCCGTCCTGTTCGCCGTGCTGACCGCTCTGGTCGCAGCCCGCCACGGCAGCCCGTACCCACTCGACGAGAGCGTGCACCGCTGGTCGGTACAGCACCGTCCTGCCGCCGCGGTCGCCTTCGCGCGGGCCGTCACCACGACCGGGACCGGCCCCGTCCCGTACCTGTGTGCCGTGACCGCGGGGCTCGTCGCGGGCTGGGGCCGGGGCGTCCGAGGCCGGCTGCTGACGGCCGCGGGCGCGCTCGGGTTCCTGCTCCTCGTCCAGGGCATGCGCTACGCCGTCCTGTACGGGGTGGCCCGGCCGCGTCCGCCCGTTGTCGACCGGGTGACGCACGCGTCCGGCTTCTCCTTCCCCTCCGGCCACACCACCACCTCGGCGCTCGTGGCCGGCCTGCTGGCCTGGGCGGTGTGGCGCACGGCCTCGCCCGCCGCCGCCCGGCTCGGCTGGGTCCTGTTCGCCTGCTGGGCCGTCACGGTCGGCCTGACCCGCGTCTACCTCGGCGTGCACTGGCCCACCGATGTCCTCGGCGGCTGGCTCTACGCCCTCACCTGGCTCGCCGCGGCCATGGCCGTGGACGCCGGGGTCGGACGGGGCCGGGCGTGATCGCCGTCCATGTGGTGGCGGCCTGGACCGGGCCGTCGCCGTCGCCGTCGTCGCCTGCCCCGCCGCTGGAACTCGTGCTGCTCTGCGCCGGTTTCCAGGTGCCGCCGACAGCCCTAGCCCGGGTGGCGGTGAGCCGAGCAGTCTCGTCTGCAGTCGTGTAGACATCGGTTCGGGTGGCCGCCCGGCTCCGGGGTGCCCGGTGGCCGACGCCTGCCCGCACACCGGCATCAGCGGCACGGCGCCCCATCGGCGCCGGGAGGCTGGACGTCGATGGCAAGGGCAGAGGCGGACAGCAGGACAGCGGCACGGCGGAACCCGCGCGTGCCCGAGCAGGGGAGTCCCACCACGCGCGACGGGCTCGGGTGGGGGACCGGCGCGGTCAGCCTCGCCCTGGTGGTCCCGATCGCCGCGCTCGTCGGATACCTCCAGGTGAGCCGCGCCGACACGCCCGCGCCGCCGACTCCCGCCGCCCGGGCCGCCTGAGCCGCGCGGGGGCGCGCACCAGCCGGTACCGGCCATGGCTGCGGCGCGCACGGCAACACGTCGGCCGGCCACCGGCGGCGACTCCGCGATCCGCCGGGTCAGGGGCGCCCGGCGACGAACCAGCGGGCCGGGAGTTCCACCGGCGAGCCGTCGGGGCGGGTCTCGCTCATGGCGAGGGCGGTCGTGCCCTCGTCGAGGACCGTGAGGCCTGCTGCGCGCAGCAGGGCGGCGACTTCGCCCTCGGCGACCTCGCCGGGGCGCAGGTCGTGTTCCTTGACGCGGCGCAGCTTGGGCGAGGGGCCGCCGGGCCGGGCGGCGATGGCGGCGATGACGTCCTTGGCCTCGCCGGTCGGTTCCAGGACGAGGGCGCGGCCGTGCGCGCCGACCAGCCGGGCGACCGCGGCGGCCACCGCGGGGCGGTCCTCCGGGTCGCTCTGGTGCAGGACGGCCCGCATGTAGACGTTGGTGTCGCCGAGGCGCTCGTGCAGGTCGCCGGCCTGGACCGGGTCGGCGAGGTTGAGCTGTTCGTACGCGGCCGCGCCGTCCGGGTCGGCGCGGCGGGCGTGGGCGACGGCGGCGGCGGAGAGGTCGACTCCGACGGCGCCGGCGAAGCGGGTGGCGAGGAAACGGGTCTGGGTGCCGTTGCCGCACCCGAGGTCGGCGACCGGGAGGGAGTGGTCGGCGTACGGGGCGAGGTGGTCGAGGTCGCGCCGCGCCGTCAGGGCCGGGTCCGCGTCCCAGAAGGGTTCGCCCGGTTCACCGGAGCTCTGCTCCCAGAAGCCGTCCCAAGAGGCGCGGTAGCGGTCGGACACGGTCATGGGGGGCTCCTCGCGGTGTGCGGTGTGCGGCCTGCGTGTTCGGTGTGAGGCGGGTGGCGCATCGCGTTCCGCCGTGCCTGCTGGCTACCCGGCAGGCGACCGCCCCAGCCTCGCGGGGATGTTCGAGAGGGCGGTCGCGCCGCCCGCGCCGCGCGTCCGGAGGACCATGCATCGACCGGCGCCATCACGGATTCGCTACGTGCCGTCATCGGTCCGAGCCGGTGTGGCAGGCGGGGGCCGTGCCCGCCACACCGGCTTCACGGACGGTCAGCCGTTGCCGTTGCCTGCGCGGCTGCGCTCGCGCAGTGAGATGCGGTTGCCGTCCGGGTCCGCCGTCTCGATGCGGACGCCGAATCCGTAGTCCTCCGGCTCCGGCTGGTCGAAGGTCACACCACGGTCGCGAAACACCTTGAAGTCCGCCCGCAGGTCGTCCGACTCCAGGATGACCGGGCCCGGCGTGGCGCCCGGTACCGGCTCGGCCGGCTGCCCCGCCGCCGCACTGTGCGTCCACAGGAGGATCTCCACGGGGCTGCCGGGGACGCCCACGGTGAGGAAACGCCCGCCGGGGTTGGGGAAGTCGATGCGCTTCTCCAGGCCCAGCTGCTCCGTGTAGAACCTCAGCGCGCGGTCCTGATCGGTGACGTAGAGCGTCACGTACATGACGTTGGTCAGCATGGTGTGTCCTTCCATCTGTCGGTCAGCGGTACCTCACTGACGGATCCCGGCAGGGGAATGTGACAGACGGCCGGAGAAAGTCTTTCCGCCCGGCACCGCAGGCGGCCGGCTCCTGGGCCATCGCGACGCGCCACGGCGGTGAGGATGTCCAGGCGCCGCTCCGGGCGTTGGCCTTGCGCCGTGCACCCGGGTGAGCGGCCTGGTTCGGAGGGCATTTCGGCTCATCGATAGCCTGAGTCCCATGATGCGCGCTTGGATCCTGCCGATGCTGCTCGTGCTCTGCGGCTCAGTCGTCGCGACTGGCCTGATCGCCAAGGGGGACCCCGGCACGGCCGCAGCACTCCTGCCGGGGTTCCTGGTGCTCGCAGGCATGAACTCGCCCTTGATCTTCCCGAGGTCGATCGGTGCGCGGGAGGCGCAACGCCGCAGCGCCGCCGACGGCCGGCCGGTCGTCTTCTGGCGTCCGGGCTGCAAGTACTGCATACGACTGCGCATCCGGCTGGGCCGCAGCGCCCGCCGGCTGCACTGGGTCGACATCTGGAGCGACCCGGCGGGAGCCGCAGCGGTGAGGGCGGCCAACGACGGCAACGAGACCGTGCCGACGGTCTTCGTGGCGGGTCGGCCGCACACCAACCCCGAACCCGAATGGGTGCGGGAGCAGCTCGCCCCTACTGTGTGAGCGGATACCGCGCCCCACCGGCGAGCCGTGGCCCGACCGGCGGCTCAGCCGCGCTGCGCGCGGATGAGGTCGCGGTACCAGGCGAAGGACGCCTTCGGGGTGCGGACCTGGGTGTCATGGTCGACGTGGACCAGACCGAAGCGCTGATGGAAGCCCTCTGCCCATTCGAAGTTGTCCATCAGGGTCCAGGTGAAGTAGCCGCGGACGTCCACGCCCTGCGCCACGGCGGTGTCGATGGCCCGGAGATGGGAGTCCAGGTAGTCGATGCGGTCGAGGTCGGGGACGGTGCCGTCGGCGGTGACCACGTCCTCGACCGAACAGCCGTTCTCCGTGATGTAGACCGGAGGGAGGTCCGGGTAGCGCTCCTTGAGGCCGACGAGCAGTTCCCGTAGGCCGTCGGGGACCACGGGCCAGTCGAAGGCGGTGCGGCGGTAGCCCTCGATGGGAGCCTCTTCGAACGGCAGGCCCTCGGACGTCGGGGCCTGGATCCGCGTCGGGTTGTAGTAGTTGATGCCCAGCGCGTCCAGCGGGGCCGAGATCAGGTCGAGGTCGCCGTCCCGGACGGAGCCGCCGAGGGTGGCGTCCGCGCCGTAGGCGGACAGGTCGGGGTAGGTGCCCGTGAGGAGCGGGTCGTTGAACAGGCGGTTGTGGAGGTTGTCGTAGGCCTGCGCGGCGGCCCGGTCGGCGGGGGCGTCCGAGGCGGCCCAGACCGGGGTGCAGTTGTTCGCGATCATCACCTGGAGGCCGCGTGCCCGCAGCTCCCGCAGCGCGAGGCCGTGGCCGAGCAGTTGGTGGTGGACGACCGGCAGGCAGTCCAGGAACAGGGCGCGGCCCGGCGCGTGGACGCCGAGGCCGTAGCCCCAGACCGCGTGGATGAACGGCTCGTTGAGCGTGATCCACTTCTGGACGCGGTCGCCCAGCCGGTCGGCCACGACGGCCGCGTACTCGGCGAAGCGGTACGCGGTGTCGCGGTTCAGCCAGCCGCCCTCGTCCTCCAGGCCCTGCGGGAGGTCCCAGTGGAACAGTGTCGGGACGGGCTCGACGCCGCGTGCGAGCAGGCCGTCGACCAGCCGGTCGTAGAAGTCCAGGCCCCGGAGGTTGACCTCGCCGCTGCCGGTCGGCCGGATCCTGGGCCAGGCGATGGAGAAGCGGTAGCCGGTGAGGCCCGCGTCGGCCATCAGCGCCAGGTCCTCCTCGTACCGGTGGTAGTGGTCGCAGGCCACGTCACCGGTGTGCCCGTCGCGGACCGTACCGCTGCGGGCGGTGAAGGTGTCCCAGACCGATGGTCCGCGGCCGTCTTCCTTGGTGGCTCCCTCGATCTGGTAGGACGCCGTCGAGGCACCCCAGACGAAGTCCGTCGGCAGATGGTCCAGCTTCATCTACTGCAACCTCCCAAAATGTGAGTACTGCTCATGTTAGCCCGCTCGATGGGATGATGGAACGGTGAATCAAGATCGCAACTCGGGGTCGCTGCGCCGCCAGCCCGTGCAGAAGCGCAGCGCCGAACGTTTCGAACGGCTGCTGGACGCCTGCGCCGAACTCCTGGACGAGGTCGGCTACGCCGCTGTGACCACCAAGGAAGTGGCGCGCAGGGCCGAGGTGTCCATCGGCACCCTCTACCAGTTCTTCTCCGACCGGGAGGGGCTGATCGGCGCGCTCGCCGCCCGGAACCTGGAGGCCTTCCTGGAGCGGGTCGCGGTCCGGCTGGAGCGTGAGAAGCCGGATGACGTCCCGGGCGTCGTCGAGGTGGCCGTCGAGGAGTACGTCGCCATGCGCCGGACCGTCACCGGTTTCGGCGTGGTGGACTTCGGCGCGGTGGGCCGGGACCACACCCTCGATCCGGCCCTGGACAACAACACGGCGGTCGCCGGCCGGCTGCGCTCGCTGATCGGGTCCCGGTCCGGAGTCCAGGACGACGCCGAACTGGGGATCGCCATCCGGGTGGCCCTGGAATGCGCGGACGGCGTGCTGAGACTTGCCTTCCGTACCGATCCGCAGGGCGACCCCCAGCTGATCGCCGAGTGCAAACGAGTCCTCAACAGCTACCTGAACGATCGGGTCCGGTCGCTCGCGACACGTCGGGAAGCGCACTAGCGGACGCCCCTGACCTTCCAGACCAGTACCGCGCCCAGCGCGGACATGGCCGCGGAGCAGAGGAACAACGAGGGGTAGCCCCCCAGATCCCCGAGCACGACGGAGGCGATCGGGGGTACCAGGACGTACGGCAGGGAAGCCATCAGGTTGGCGAGGGCCATGTCCTTGCCGCGGTCCGCCGAGGCGGGCAGCACCTCGGTGACCAGGGCGGTGTCCACGGCCAGGTACACCCCGTAGCCCAGGCCCAGGATGACGGCCGAGACCAGCGTCATGGTCCAGGTGGGCGACAGGGCGAGCGGGATCGCGGCGACGGCCATCGTGAGGCCGCCGACGCAGACGAGCATGCGGCGCCTGCCCAGCCTGTCCGAGAGCCAGCCGCTGAGGACGACCGTCGAGATCGTGGCCACGCAGTTGACGCCGACCACGATGAGCAGGCCGTCCTCGGTGGACCGGCCGGGGAACAACTGCTCGTAGTGCAGGACGTCGTCCAGGAAGTACGGCATGTAGAGCGTGCCCAGGCCGTAGCCCAGTCCCATGATGAACCGGGAGCTCATCGCCCAGACGAAGTCGGGGTGCCTGCGGGGGCTGATCCGGTAGCCGTCCAGGAACGCGCGCAGGGAGAACGGCTCGCGGTGGTCGGGGGGAAGCGGCGGGTCCTCCATGACGACCGCGAACAGCGTGATGAGCAGAGGGAACGAGGCCATCAGCACGTACTGCGCGGGGAAGCCCGTGAGGAGTCCGAGCAGCAGCCCGCCCGCGATCAGACCGCCGGCCTGCGGGACCGTGGCCCAGCCCAGGACCACACCGCGCTGCGCGACGGGGACCCGGTCGGGTATCACCGGGGCGATCCCGGCACCAATGATCATGAAGGAGGCGGACAGTACGAGGGAGCCGAGCGTGATCCCGGCGACCGTCGTCTGGACGCCGGTATAGATCAGTGCCGCCATGCAGGCCAGCGAGCCCGCGATCATCCACGGCCGACGGCGGCCGAAACGGCCGGTGGTGCGGTCGCAGAGCGCGCCCGCCAGCGGCGCGATCACGATTCCCGAGATCGCGCCCATCATGCTGACCCAGGCGTAGGCGCCGACCTTCCCCGCCGGATCGATCTGGGCGACCTGCGCGGGCATCAGGAACGTGGTCGGCACCTGCATCGGGATGAACATCCCGGTGTTGGCCAGCACGTACAGGAGGATCCAGCCGGGGCCGACCCTGCGGGTCGGCTCGGCGAGGGCTTCGGGCCGTGCCGGGGCGAGGCTCATCGGGGCACTCTCTTGAGGTGGACGAGCTCGCTCGTGCAGTCGAAGGCCAACAGGGGCGGGAGGCCGTGGCCGAGCAGGACGGCGCCTTCGTGGACGGCCCCGGTGTCCTCGTCCCGGTAGCGGGCACGGTGGTCGAGGCCCTTCAGCCGGGTGCGGGCGACGGTGCGGTTCAGCCCGGACGGCAGGAAGCGGAAGACGACGACCTCGTCCTCGGTGAGGTACTGCACGGCGTCATGCCCGAGGCGGTAGAGGGCTCCGCCGTGCACCACGGGCCGGATCCGCTTGTACTGTCCGACCAGCGCCCGGGCCTGGGCCAGCTCGTCCTCGCTCCATTTGCGCAGGTCGCCGCCGATGCCCATGGCCCCGGCCATGGAGACGTGGAAGCGGTACCGGACCGAAGCCGGGCGGGCGGTGGAGCCGTTCGGGCTGTCGGTGACCCAGGCGCCCATGGTCCGGGCGGGCAGCAGCTGGCAGTGGCCGTGCTGGATCGCGACGCGTTCGGCGGCGTCGGTGTTGTCGGAGGCCCAGACCTGGTCGGCGCGGGCCAGCACGCCCAGGTCGGCCCGCCCGCCGCCGCCCGCGCACGACTCCAGGTACAGGTCGGGACGGGCGGCACGCAGCCGGTCCATCACCTCGTAGACGCCGCGCGTGTGCTCGACCCAGACCCGGTCGGGGTCGGCGGCCCCCGGCTGCCCCGCCTCGCTGAAGGAGCGGTTCATGTCCCATTTGAGGAAGGCGACGTCCAGCTCGGTGACCGTCCTGACCAGCCATTCGACCGCCCATTCACGGACGTCGCGGCGGGCGAAGTCCAGTACGTGCTGGTTGCGCCCCTGCGTGCGCCTACGGCCGTCCTGGCAGAGGATCCAGTCGGGGTGTGCACGGAAGAGGTCGCTGTCGGGGTTGACCGCCTCGGGCTCGACCCACAGGCCGAAGCCCATGCCCAGCGCGCGCACGTGGTCGGCGAGTGGGCCCAGGCCGTTCGGGAAGCGGTCGGGGTTGGGCCACCAGTCGCCGAGCCCCGCCGTGTCGCCGGTGCGGGCGCCGAACCAGGCGTCGTCCACCACGAAGATCTCGACGCCGAGCCCCGCGGCCAGCTCGGCCAGTTCGGTCTGCTGCTTCTCGCTGATGTCGAACTCGGTCGCCTCCCACGAGTTGAAGATCAGCGGGCGTTCGGCCGGCCGGGCGGGCAGCACCTGGCCTTCGACGTACGCGTGCCAGCGGCGGCTGGTGCCGCCGAAGCCGTCGGGGGCGTACAGCCCGGTGAAGACGGGGGTCTCCAGGCGCTCTCCGGGGAGCAGTTTCCAGACCAGGCCCTCGTGGCCGAAGCCCCCGGTCCAGGAGGCGCGGCCGTAAGGGTCGCGGCGCAGGGTGATCCGGCGGCTGCCGCTCCAGGCGAGGGCCGCGCTCCAGACCTCGCCGTGTTCCTCCGCGGCGTCGTGCGCGTCGAGCATCAGCCAGGGTCCGGCGTGCCGTCCTGTGATGCCGAGGCGGCTGGTGAACACCGTCTCCCCGATGGGCACCCGGTCGCGCCGGAGCTGGAACTCCCTGCCCCACTCGCCCACCACATGGCTGACGCGGTAGTCGTCGAGGGCGGGCAGGGTCCAGGCGGCGGAGTCGAACCGCAGGACGTCCACCGGCTCGTCCGCGGTGAGCACCGCCCAGCGTTCCACCTGGTCGTGGCCGTCCCGGATCCGGTAGTGCAGGTCGAGACCCAGGGAGCGGACGCGGTCGGTGAAGGAGAGCGTGAGCAGGCCGGCCTCGGCCCTGTGCGCGACGAACCGCCACTCGAAGCCGCGCACGCCGTCTTCGAACCGGACGGTCAACGACGGTGCCCCGAACCGCAGACCGCCCTCGACGGCGTACTCCTCGCCGCCGGGGTCGTCACCGCCGGGGTCCTCGGCGGGAAGGCAGGCCGCGACCGCGACGGCCTGCTCCAGTGTCAGCGGCCGGCCCCAGTGCACGTGCCGGGGGACGTCGTCGGCGTCCAGCCGGAAGGCGTAGGAGGTGCCGGGCGTGCTCAGCAGCCAGAGGCGGGCTTCGGAATGGTAGGTGATCACACACAGCCTCAATGTGAGTAGGGCTCATGTTTTGCGCGTATGCTACGGGAGCGCACCTGCGGCGCCAACCCCCTTGACGGGGGCCGGAGTCGGGAAAAGACGGGGGATCGCTCCACCGGGGTCGGGATCCTCGCGCGCCCGAGGTCACTGCGCGGATCCCGCGCCGCCGGGGAAGCCGCCCGGTGTCGGCCGGCCGGCGGCCGGCGCCCGCGGTGGCCGGCATGCGCGGTGTCCGAGGCTGCCGGCGGCATCGCCGCCATGGACAACGCCATCCGTACGACCCCGCCGCGGCCGCTCGACGTCACCACGCTCTTCCCCCGACTGGCCCCGCTGGCACGCACGGCGACCCGGCTGCATCCCCGCCCCGGGTCGCCCACGCCGCACGACAGCTCGATCGGCGGGCCACTGCTCTGGCCCGCCGGCGAACATCGAACTGATCCAGTGAGCGATCCGCGTGGTCCGGGGCCGTCACCCCCGAAAGGGGGGTGACGGCCCCTTTTCGTGCCCTCCTGCGCGTTCCCGAAAATACCCCCGGGGGTACCCGTGCTACGCTCGAAATATACCCCCGGGGGTAAATGTCAGCCGAAAGGAGCAACCACGTGTTCTTCATCGACACCATCGAGACCGAGGGCCTCGGAAACCGCAGCTACCTGGCGGGCGGCGCGCGCACCGCGGCGGTCGTCGACCCGCCCCGCGACATCGACCGGGTCCTCGCGGTGGCTGCGGCACGCGGGGTGCGGATCTCCCACGTGGTCGAGACCCACCTGCACAACGACTACGTGACCGGCGGCCTGGACCTGGCCCGCCTGACCGGCGCCGCCTACCTGGTGCCCGCCGGTGCGCGCGTCGGCTTCGCCCGGGTCCCGGTGACCGACGGCGACACGGTGGGCGTTGACGAGGGGATCACGCTGCGGGCGCTGGCCACCCCCGGCCACACGCCCCATCACACCTCCTACGTCCTGGAGGAGCGGGGGGCCGTCGCGGCGGTCTTCACCGGCGGTTCGCTCCTGATCGGCTCGGTGGGCCGCCCCGACCTGGTGGAGCCCCGGCTGACCGCGGAACTGGCCCGCGCCCAGCACGCCTCCGCGCACCGCCTGGCCGCCGAGCTCCCCGACGAGACGGCGGTGCTGCCCACCCACGGATTCGGCAGCTTCTGCTCCTCCTCCCGGTCCGAGGGCGGCGCCACCACCACCACCATCGGCAAGGAGAAAACCGCCAACGACGCCCTGGTCAAGGACGTCGACAGCTTCGTCGCCGCCCTGCTGGCCGGCCTGGAGGACGCGCCCGCCTACTACGCCCACATGGGCCCGGCCAACGCCGCCGGCCCGCGGCCCGTGGACCTGGGGACGCCTCCCCTGACCGACGCGGCCGATATCGCGGAACGTCTGGCCGCCGGCGAATGGGTGGTGGACCTGCGCAACCGGGTCGCGTTCGCCGAAGGACACGTCGCGGGCTCCCTCAACTTCGAGGCCGAGGGGCAGATCGCCACCTACCTCGCCTGGATGATCCCCTGGGGCAAGCCCGTCACCCTCCTCGCGGGATCACCCGCCCAGCTCGCCGCCGCCCAGCGCGAACTGGTCCGGGTCGGCATCGACCGCCCGGCCGCGGCCACCACCGGCACCCCCCGTGACTGGGTGCCCGAAGGGCACTCCCCGCGGGCCTTCCCCCGGGGCACCTTCGCGGACCTCGCCGCCCGGGCCGCGGACTCCGGGCCGGTGGTCCTGGACGTGCGCCGGAACTCCGAGCGGGCCACCGGCTGGATCGAGGGCTCCGTGCACATACCCGTCCACGACCTGCACCGGCGCCTGGCCGACGTCCCGGCCGGAACCGTGTGGGTGCACTGCGCCGGCGGGATGCGGGCCGCGATCGCCGCCTCTCTGCTGGACTCGGCCGGACGGGACGTCGTCGCCGTCGACGACGCCTTCACCGCCGCCTCCGAGGCCGGCCTGCCCCTCACCAGCGGCAACTGAACCACCCCCTCCGCGCCACTCCCCTCCGCATCAGCTCCCTCCGCACCACCCCCCTCCACCCCGACACCGAGAACCGGAAGGAAGACGGATGTTCCTCTTCCGCCGCGGCACCGCCCGCGTCACCCCCGCCCAGGCCCACCGCGACACCGCCGACGGAGGCGCCGTGCTCCTCGACGTGCGCGAGCAGGCCGAATGGAACACCGGACACGCCCCCGGAGCCGTACACGCTCCGCTCTCCCGGCTCGCCACCGGCGCCGCCCTGCCCGCCGCCGCCCGGAACCGGCCCCTGGTGGTGATCTGCCGCTCCGGGCACCGCTCCCGGCAGGCCGCCAGGCTGCTCACCGGGCGCGGAGCCGACGCCGTGGACGTCAAGGGAGGTATGAACGCCTGGGCGTCGGCCGGGCTCCCGGTCGTCGACGCGCGCGGAAGCCGCGGCCGGATAGCGTGAGCACGCTCATACTCGCCCTCGCCGCCGGAGCCGTCATCGGACTGGCCCTCGGGGCGCTCGGCGGCGGTGGCAGCGTTCTGGCCGTACCCGCCCTGATCTACCTCCTCGGCTTCACCCCGGCCGCGGCGACCACCGCATCCCTGATCATCGTCACCGCCATCTCCGCCACCGCGCTCCACACCCACGCCACTTCCGGCAACGTCTGCTGGAAGACCGGCGCCCTGTTCGCGGCCGCGGGCGTCCTGCCGGCCACGGCCGCGGCGATGCTGGCCGCCCGCGTCCCCGAACCCGTCCTGACCGCAGCGTTCGCCGCCGTGGCCGCCCTCGCCGGCTGGCGTATGTTCAGCTCGTCGGGCCCCGAGCGGCAGCCTCGGCCCGTACGGCCCGCTCGGGCTGTCGGAGCGGGCGCCGGGCTCGGCGCGGTCACCGGGTTCCTCGGCGTCGGCGGCGGCTTCCTCGCCGTTCCGGCCCTGGTCTCCGTACTGGGACTGCGTATGCGCGCCGCCGTCGGCACCAGCCTCCTGGTCATCACCGTCAACTCCCTCGCCGCGCTCACCGCCCGCGCCGGCAGCCACGCCCCGCTGCGCTGGCAGGTCATCGCCCCCTTCGCCGGCGCCGCGATCCTCGGAGCGTGGGACGGAAAACGCCTCGCCGCCAAGGTCTCGGGACCCGCCCTCCAGCGGATCTTCGCAACCGTGCTCACGGCCGTCGCCGCCCTCATGCTCGCCGACGCCCTCCACTGACCTCGCGGCCCACCCCTTCACCGCGCCCTTCACCACACCGCCATCAATACGCCCGGGGGTACCGCGAGAGCGGGCCCCGCCCACCAGGAAGGAAACCCGCCCCATGACCCAGCCCCGCACCCTCGACGCCCAGCAGGCCTCCAGTCGGCTGCACGAACTGATCGTCCTGGACGTCCGCACCCCCGGCGAATACGCCACCGGTCACCTCCCCGGAGCCCTGAACATCCCCCTCGACGACCTCACCCGCGCCCTGCCCGACCTCCGCGAAGCCGCCGACCGCGGCGACATCCTCGTCGTCTGCGCCTCCGGCAGCCGTTCCGGGAAGGCCTGCAAGACCCTCGCCGACAACGGCATCGCCGCCGTCGGCCTCGCCGGAGGCACCGACGCCTGGACCGACGGCGGCGGCATCCTCCACCGTCCCGACAGCGCCCCGCGCACCGCCTGGAGCATGGAGCGCCAGGTCCGCCTCACCGCCGGCGCCGTCGTCCTGACCGGCCTCGCCCTCGGCCGCCTGCACCCCGCCTTCCGCCTCGCCTCCGCGGGCATCGCCGGCGGCCTGGCCTTCTCCGCCCTCACCAACACCTGCGGCATGGCCGCCCTCCTCGCCGAGCTGCCCCACAACCGCCCCCGCCAAGGCGACCTCGAAGCCACCTTCGAGGCCCTCCGCGACCACTGACCTCATCGACCAGATACCCCCTGGGGTACCATGGGTGGACAGCGCGCAACGCCAGGAGGCACCGGTGAAGGTCGACGACGACGCAGTGAACGCAGTCCTCAACCGGCTGCGTCGCGCCCAGGGACAGCTCGCGGGTGTCATCGCCATGATCGAAGCAGGACGCGACTGCAAGGACGTGGTCACCCAGCTCGCCGCCGTCTCCAAAGCCCTGGACCGCGCGGGCTTCAAGATCGTGGCCAGCGGCATGCGCCAGTGCATGACGAACGCCGACGAGAGCCGGCCCCCCATGACCGAGGAAGAACTGGAGAAGCTCTTCCTCGCCCTGGCCTGAAGGTGCTTCAGCTCCTCATGGCGGCCGCATGGTGAACGGGCCGCCGGCGGGGCTGACCGTCCAGGACCGCCCACATGCGCCGGCCGTCCTCCCCCGGCCGACGGGAGGCTCGGCGGGACCTTCGGCCCCTTGGCCTCGGGAGTGGTCAACGCGGCCTCCTCGCACCAGGGGGACTTCATCTTGGCGGGCTTCTTCCACCCCGGGAGCCGATTCATCCGGCTTGGACACGAATCCGGGCGAGGACGCCTGACGTCGTCGCCGACGGCGCGACGACGGGGAGACGACGGGAAGACGGCTCCCGACACCGCCGGTGTCAGTGCCGGTTGGCAGTATGGCCCCATGAGCAAGGTAGTGAATTTCAGCATGGCGAACCGCGGCGAGGTCGCCCGTTTCGTACCCGCCCGCGATCTGACCGCGGACGAAGAGCGGCGTCTGGGCAATATGCGGGAGAGGGCGCGGGCCCGCCAGGAGGATCTCGATGCCCAGGGAGTGGACTGGGGACTGACGGTGCAGGATGCGCTGGAGGGGCTGATAGCCGGTCGGGCGGACTCCACCGCCCAGTACGCCGGCTGCGCCTATTACGCGGCCCTCCAGATCATCATCGATCACAACGCCTCCGACCCCGACACCCTGGCGAGTTACCGGAGCCCCGTCACCTACTTCTCCGCGCTGGACGACGCGTTGAAGGCGGCGGGCGTCCCCGCGGACCTGCTGCCCTACCAGTACGTCTTCAGCGGTCCGCCCACGGAGATCGGGATCCACATCCCCGGCCCCGTGGACGGCTCACCCGAAATCGGCTGCTGGCCGCTGGCGCAGGCCGGACCCGCGGTCGACGCCTACCGCGCGGTGCTGGACCGGATCGACACCGATCTGCGGTACGACCTGGAGGAGCTGATGAAGGTCCTCGACAGCTGGGCCTCCGAGTGGAACGACGGCCGGGGCGCCTGGTGGTGGGCCGAGGACGGCTCGATCTTCTTCTCCATCGTCGGCTGACCGGCGATACGGAGCCCGGGGGCAACCGCATGCGACGGTGCGCCCTGGGGCTTCGACCAGCGTGGATGCGGGGCGATCCCGCTCCGCTCCGCGCTGCGGGGTCCGCGGCGTGGCGCCCCGGCGGCGCACCGGCCGCTGCCGGCCCACCGTCCGGCCGCACGCGGTGGTTTGGCTGTTCTGGCACCTCACCACCGGGGCGGCCGCTTGTTACTCTCTCCGATCATGCGAGCCCTCTTCCCAGGATCCTTCGACCCGGTCACTCAAGGGCACCAGGACATACTCCGGCGTGCTGCCCTTCTGTTCGACGAGGTCGTCGTGTGCGTGATGTTCAATGCGAACAAGACCGGCCGCTTCCCCGTCACGGAACGGCTGGACCGGCTCCGCGCGGCGGCGGCCGGCTTGAGCAACGTCACCGTCGACTCCCACACCGGCGGCCTCATGGTCGACTACTGCCGCCGAGCCGGAATCGACGTCGTCATCCGCGGAGTCCGAGGCGTTCCCGACCTGGACTACGAAATACCGATGGCCCGCATGAACCACGAACTGGCCGGAGTCGAAACGTTCTTCATCCCCGCTGACCCCTCCCTGGCCCACATCTCCTCCACCCTCGTCACCGCGACGAGTCAGCAGGGTCGAGGCCCCGAACGATGACGTGAGCGAGTTTCTTCCAGGAGCCGGGGCGGCAGCGGGGCCGAGGAAGGCCGGGTGGTTGCGAGGGACGGCGTTCCCGGCGGTGGTCGAGTCGGCGCCGGCCGGTCCGCCCGGCTCCGATAGCCGCACATCGGCGCGTCCTCGCCGGTCGATCGGTGGGACAGGGCCGGGCGTCAGGACAGCGTGGGGGCGAGCTACGCGGCAACCTCCCAGGCGAACCCGTCCGGGTCGGTGAAGGCGTCGGCGGCGCTGCCGAGGACGATGCGGTGCGAGCCCGTGCCGTCGACGGGGACGCCGAGGTCCTTGGCCAGGGCGCGGCGCTTGTAGAGCGCCAGCTTGACGGGGCCGGACTGACCGGAGGCGAACTCGACGTACTTGCCGCCGACGCTCTTGGCCACGGTCAGGCCCCGGCCGGCGTAGAGCTGCTTGGTGGCTTTCACGTCCTCGACGCCGAGCAGCAGGACGACCTCGTCGATCTCGCGGGTGGCGGGGCCGGTGTTCTTCTTCGCCGAGGTCGCGATCTTCCAGATCGTCCCGTCCGGGGCCTGGACGACGCCGCTGTAGCCCCACAGCGACTTCGCGGCGGGCTTCAGCACCGTGGCGCCGGCGTCCACGGCGGCGCCGACGAAGCCGTCGACGGTGGCAGGCCCGGACACCGTGAGCGCCAGGGTGAAGCCGCGGAATCCGGTGGAATGAGCCTCGGACGCCCGCAGGCGTATGTACGTGTCCACGCCGAAGGCGCTGTAGAAGAGGCGGGCGGCCTCGGGGTCGGCCACCTCAAGGGTGACGGACGCGAGGGACGTGTGGGCTGCGGTGGAAGCGGTGGTTGCCATGACCAACACGCTAGGGGCTGCACGGCGGCCGGGGCTTCTCGATTCCTGACCGGTCCCGAGACGTGCTTGGCCACGCACGCCGGCGTCCCCTCCACCTTGATCGCCGACCGCGAGCCGCATGTCCGACTCGCGGCCCAGCGGCCAGAAATTCCGGCCCCGTGTAATAGGATCCGCCGCTAGCGTCACTCGATCGACCGTTGCTCACCCAATCGGTAGGAGGCCCGATGATCGGCGTGCTCGTGACTTTCACGCAGACCGACAAGTTCGATCGTTCAACTCTCACAAAGATTGCCGGCGAACTCCGAGTGCCGTTCGAAGGCATGGCCGGCCTTCGCTTCAAGAGCTTCATGCTCGACGAAGACGGCGTGCAGGCAAGGAACTTCTACGTGTGGGATGACGAGGCGAAAGCCCGCGCCTTCTTCACGGAGGAGATCATCGAAAAGGTGACGGGGATTTATGGTGTCCCGCCCAGAATCGAATATCTCGATATCGTGGGGTTCGTCGACAATTCTGGCACCTGATTCCCGGGGAGGCTGTCGCACGAGGCCCTGCCGTCCGGGCCGTTTCGGACCATCGCGGCACGCCACAGGGTGCTCGGTATCTGCGCCGAGACCGGCCCTGGACGGGGTGGTGGACGGTGGCCCTTGGGTGCTCGCCCGGGTTTCGCCGTTCAGCTCTTGCGGGCCAACGGCTGCCCGGCGAAGCTCACCCCTTCCAGGCCATGGGCCATGAGGTTGCGAATGTTGGCGTGGTCGGTGTCGTTCGGCGTCGCCAGCACACTGCGGTAGTGCTCACCGAAGGCCAGCAGCGCCTCGTTGCCGCTCAGCCCCTCCAGCAGGGCCAGTCCCAGCGTCTTGCAGGAACCCTCGTTCTCACCTGCGGCATTCTCCAGTTCCCCGTTGCGGAACGCCTGCGGCTGGTACTCGTAATGCGCGGCGACGAACGCCAGGGTGTCGGCGAACTCGTGCTCACCTGACGCAAGGCTTGCCCGCAGCGTGTTCAGGTCGGTCATGTCGGTTCCTCCGGGTTGAACGGACGACCGATCGCCGTCCGTGACCGGACGACCATAACCCCCCACAAGACCAGCGGTAACGAGTGGCATCTCCGCAGGTCGCGATATGTGTCTGTGCGATCCGCCAAGAGCCGGTTCCGGTCCGGGTCCCCGGCCCGTGCCGCAGGCGGGTCGGTCGCGTGCCGTGGCAGGGAGGGGTCGGGCGGTGCTGGTGCCAGTGCGGGGCGGGCCGACGGCTCGGTGCGCCGGTCGGGTGGTCCATCGGAGGCTGCGTGGATCCGTGAGCAGGCGGGGCATAAGTGGGGGTGTCGTCGTGGACAGGGCCGTGGGCGTGTCGGCCGCCGGGCGTGCGGGGCCTCCGAGGCGCGCGGACGCCGGTCCCCGCCATCGGGGACGCGGCCCCCGGGCTTGGGGAGCGAACGGTCGGGCAGACGCCGTTCAGCCCGCACGGTGCGGGCCGAACGGCACGGGAGCGAAGGAACATATGGCGTACGTGGCCGGGCCCTCGGAAACGAGAGCAGTACGGGGAACTCTTCTGCGTGCCGACGGATCGGCAGGTGCCCCATGTGCGGCCTGAGCGGGGAGGTGCGCTTCGACGGCGGCCGTCCCGACCTCGCCGCGGTCGAACGCATGGCCGACACTCTGCAATCGCGCGGGCCCGACGGCCGAGGCGCGTGGTCGCAGGGGGCGGTCGCCCTGGAGCACCGGCGTTTGAAGATCATCGACCTCTCGGACCGGGGTGCCCAGCCCATGACCGACGCCCGGCTGGGCTTGACGGTGGTCTTCAACGGCTGCATCTACAACCACCGCCAGGTGCGCGGCCGGCTCGAAGACCTCGGATACCGGTTCTTCTCCGACTCCGACACGGAGGTGCTCGTCAAGGCGTATGCACAGTGGGGCCTGGAATGTGTGGACCACCTCGTCGGCATGTTCGCCTTCGCCGTCGTGGAGCACCGGACGGGCCGCGTCGTGCTCGGCCGTGACCGCCTGGGCATCAAGCCCCTCTACGTCACCCAGGACGCCCACCGGCTCCGCTTCGCCTCCACCCTTCCGGCGCTGCTGGCGGGCGGGGGAGTCGACACCTCCCTCGACCCGGTCGCGCTCCACCAGTACCTGAGCTGGCACGGCACGGTACCGGCGCCCAGGACCGTACTGGCCGGAGTGCGCAAGATCCCGCCGGCCACCCTCCGGGTCGTGGAGCGGGACGGCACCCACCACGACCACTGCTACTGGCAGCCCTCCTACACCCGGCACTCCGCACTCGGCACGGACCCGGCGCTGTGGCGCGATGCGGTGTACGACGCGCTGCGCACGGCGGTGCGGCGGCGCATGGTCGCCGACGTCCCCGTCGGCGTGCTGCTCTCGGGAGGCCTGGACTCCAGCCTGATCGTGGCCCTGCTGGCGGAGGAGGGGCTGGAGGGTTTCGACCTCCCCACCTTCGCGATGGGATTCGAAGCGGAGAAAGGGGAGGACGGCGACGAATTCCGGTTCTCCGACCTCATCGCCCGCACGTTCTCGACCGACCACCACAAGTTCGTGATCCCCACCAGCCGGCTCCCCGCCGCGCTGGAAGGCGCGATCGGAGCCATGAGCGAGCCGATGGTCAGCCATGACGCCGTGGCCTTCCACCTGCTGTCCGAGCAGGTCGCCAAGGACGTCAAGGTGGTGCTCTGCGGCCAGGGAGCGGACGAGGTGTTCGCCGGCTACCACTGGTACCCGCCGATCGCCTCGGCCACGCGGGAGGGCGCGCCAGCGGCGTACGCCGACGCGTACTTCGACCGGACGCACGACGAGGTCACCGCCATGCTGGACCCGGCCGTGGTCGCGGCCCACGACGCCTCCGTGGAGTTCGTCCGCGCCCACATGGCCGCCCCCGGTGCCACGACCTCCCTCGACGCGGCCCTGCGGATGGATGTCCACGCGCTCATGCCCGACGACCCGGTCAAGCGGGTGGACAACATGACGATGGCCTGGGGCCTGGAGGCGCGCGTGCCGTTCCTGGACCACGAGCTCGTCGAACTCGCGGCCGCCTGCCCCCCCGAGCTCAAACTGGACCAGGGCGGCAAGGGCGTGCTCAAGGACATCGGCCGCAAGGTCCTGCCCCCGGAGATCGTGGACCGCCCCAAGGGCTACTTCCCCGTGCCGGGGGTCCGGCAGATGGCCGGGCCGGTGCTGGCGCGCGTACGGGAGGCCCTGACCGCTCCGGAGGCGCGCCGGCGCGGGATCTTCGACCAGCGGCACGTGGCCGCACTGCTGGCGGAACCCGACCGCCACCGTGCCAGGCGGGGGGCCGGCACGCTGTGGCAGGTGGCCTCGCTGGAGATCTGGCTGCAGGCGCACGGCATTCACTGATCCGCGACGGTCTGCCGGAGGCGCGGCCCCGGCGAAGCGGAGAGAGGCTGAGAGAGGCTGCCATGCCCCTGGACCGTACGAAGCCGACGGCCCCGTCTTCCGGCGCGCCGGAAGTCCCCGTACCGGCACCCGCGCCCGTATACGTGCCGGACGACCACCACGGAGATCCGCCGGCCCTGCTCACCGCCCACGGATGCTGGTATCCTGCGGCCGACCCCACCGGGGAGTACGTGGCGTTCATCTGCGACCGGGCAGGGGTCCCGCAACTGTGGAGCGGGCCGGCCCGGAGCGCCGAGGCCCACGTCCTCGACGCCGACCCCGACCCGGTGACCGAGGTGTCGTGGTCCCCCGACGGGCGCTGGATCGCGTACACCTCGGCCCCGGGCGGCGGCGAGCACTCCCGGGTCCTGGTGGTGCGCCCCGACGGGACCGGCCGCCGCGTGCTCGCCGGCGCCGAGGCGGGCGGCACCGCGCACCTCGGATCCTGGACCCGCGACGGTTCCGCCCTCGCCGTCACGATCGCCTGGCCGTCGGGGGCGGTCGCCGAGCACAGCGGGCCCGGGCACCTGTCGCAGGACGCGTCGGAACGGCTCGCGATGTCCGAGGCCACGGCCCCGATGCGGGGCCCCGGGGAGGCCTGGACCGAACGGGGCGGATCCGCGACCCTCCTCGGCGGCGGCGCCGCACCCCGGTCCGGCCGACCGGCATCCGCCCCCCGTACGGGGCCCGTGGCCCCGGGCGCCGACAGCCGAGCGGATGCCGGACGGGCGCCGGCCGGGCGGGCGCCGGCTGCCGGAGCGGCACCGGGCGGCGGAGGCGGACCCGCACCGGGCGGCGGGCTGGCCGCCTACCTCATCGACCCGGACGGCACGAACGCCCCGGTCCTGCTGTTCAGCGAAACGGGGGCCGCCTCCCTGCGCGTCTGCGACATGAGCGCGGACGGCCGGTTCGCACTGCTGCGCCGAGGTCCGCGCGGCCACCGCGAGGGCCTCGTACTGGACACCGCGTCGGGCCGCACCACCTGCGCGCTGCGGGTCGCCGACGGGGACCCGTGGATCGGCCGGTTCTCTCCCGACGCGCGCACCCTGTGGCTGCGCAGCGACTGGGAACGCGAGTACGCGGCCCTTCTGCGGGTCCGGCTGGACGAGGACGGCGGCTGCGAAGGCACCTCCGTCGCGGCCGAGCGTGAAGGGTCCGCCCTCGACCTGCTGACCGTCCCCGACCACGGGCGGTGGGGCCTGGTCGCCTGGAACGTCCACGGCGCCAGTGAACTGCAGAGCATCGCCCTCCCCACCGCGGGCGCGGAAGGCGAGGGCGACTCCGGACCGCATCACCGCCCGGCCCTGCCCCACGAGGTGGTGACCCGCATGGCCGTGGGCCGCGGCGCGGCGTTCGCGGCCCTGTCGGGCTCGCTCCGCAGGCCCGGCATCTGGGAACTGGCCGGCGGCGGCACCCCCGTACGCGCCCCCTGGTCGGCGCGCGACGAGGAGGCGGCCCCGCCCGGCCGGCCCCCCGTACGCCCCGTGCCGCTGCGTTGCCGGGCCCGGGACGGGCTGACGCTGGGCGGCTGGTACTACCGGGCGCCGGACCGGGACCCGGGCCGTCCGGCCCCGTGCGTCATCCACCTCCACGGGGGTCCGGAGGAACAGGAGCGGCCGGTGTTCAACCCGCTCTACCACGAACTCCTCAGCCGCGGTCTGGACGTCTTCGCCCCCGACGTCCGGGGCTCGTCCGGCTGGGGACGCTCCTTCGTCGACGCCGACCTCGGCGCCGGCCGGTTCGCGGCGATCGACGACGTCGCCGACTGCGCCGCCCACGTGGTGGCGCTCGGGTACGCGGACCCCCTGCGGCTGGGGGTCATGGGGCGCTCGTACGGCGGCTACCTGACGATGGCCTCGCTGGTCTGGCATCCGGAGCTGTTCCGCACCGGAGTGGCCGTTTGCGGGATGTCGGACTTCGACACGTTCTTCGCCGGCACGGAACCGTGGATCGCACAGTCCGCGGCCGCCAAGTACGGGCACCCCGAACGCGACCGGGAGCTGCTGCGCGCCCTGTCCCCGATGAGCCGCGTCCACGAGTTGCGCGTTCCCGTACTGGCGGTCCACGGCGAGCACGACACCAACGTCCCGCCGACCGAATCGGAGCAGTTCGTGGGCGCCGCCCGCGACCGCGGGCTGCCCGCGGAACTGCTGGTGCTCCGCAACGAAGGCCACGAATTCCTCCGGGCCGACAACCGCCGCATCTACCGACGCGCCGCCGCCCGCTGGCTGGAACGGCATCTCGGGGCGCACCCCAGGCCGTGAGGTCCGGGGGTGCGCCGAGCGGCCGGAACAGGCGCGGGACCGGCCTCGGTGAGGAGACGGGCGATGGCGGTACCTACCCGGCGATGCAGCGTGCCCAGGAGAATAGGAGAATACTGAGTAGATGCAGGCCCGTCCGGGCGCCCTGGATGAGCTGATCGCCCCGGTGCTCATGATCATGCGGATTCCGGTACGGCACTGCTGTACGACGAGGGCCTGATCCCGAGGTGATGACGGTGCGCAGCCGCTTCGAGCCCGACCGGCAGCTGACCGCCCGCATGGCGGTCACCATGTTCCTGCTCGGGCTGGTCTACGTGGTGTTCATCGCCGCGCTGATCGTGCTGCTCAAGTCCGTCGTCCTGGTGGTCGTCATCGCCGCCGCCATGCTGGCCGCGCAGTTCTGGTACTCCGACAGGATCGCGCTGTACGCGATGCACGGCCGCTTCGTCACCCCTGAGGAACAACCTCGGCTGCACGGGGTGATCGACCGGCTGTGTGCCACGGCGGACATGCCCAAACCCCGGGTGGCCATCTCGGACATGGACCTGCCCAACGCCTTCGCCACCGGCCGTAACGCCGACCACGCCGTGGTCTGCGTGACCACGGGACTGATGCGCCGTCTGGAAACGGAGGAGCTCGAAGGCGTCCTCGCCCACGAGCTCTCCCATGTCGCGCACCGCGACGTCGCGGTGATCACCATAGCCTCGTTCCTCGGCGTGATCGCCGGACTCGTCGTCCGTTTCGCGTTCTACTCCCAGCTGTTCGGCGGACGCGACCAGCGGGATCAGAACACCGCCGTCGTCTTCATGACCGTCATGGCGGTCTCCGCCCTCGTCTACGCCGTCAGCTTCCTGCTCATCCGGGCGCTGTCGCGCTACCGCGAACTGGCCGCCGACCGCGCCGCGGCGATGCTGACGGGGAAGCCCTCCGCGCTGGCCTCGGCGCTGACGAAAGTCACCGGGGACATCGCCCGTATCCCCACCGAGGACCTGCGTACGGCCCAGGCGTTCAACGCGTTCTTCTTCACCCCCGCCCTCAAGGCCGGCACGGTGATGGCCACGCTGTTCTCCACCCACCCCAGCCTGGAACGCCGACTCGCGGCGCTCGCAGAGATCTCCGCACGCCTGGGCGGACCTGGCGCCGAGACGCCATGAGAAGGAGCTGAGGCCGTGGGACTCTGGGATTCCCTGTTCGGCCGGACCAAGCCCGTCAAGCCCGACCTGGACCAGCTGTTCGGCCTGCCTTCGGCGGCGATCACGCTCCAGGCAGCCATCGGCTTCACCCCTACCGGAGTCGGCTCGGTGTGCTTCGCCTCCACGGAGGGCGGTGCGTTCACCCAGGTCCGGCAGGACGTACGAGACCTCCTGGACGCCGATTCCGAACGGGCCGGCAACCCCGTGGAGCTCAGCCGCGACACCTACGGATACTCCTGGCTGCTCTCCCGCCGCGGCCCCGACAGCCTGCCGGCCCTGGTCGGCGACCTGCACGCGGTGAACACCGCCCTGGAGGACAGCGGCTTCGGCCCCCAACTCCTCTGCTCCCTGGTCACCTTCCACGACGCCGAGCTGCGCCCCCTCGCACTCGTCTACGTCTACAAGCGGGGCACCTTCTACCCCTTCGCGCCGCTGCCCGGGCACAAGCGCGACAACCCGCTGGAACTCCAGGTCAAGGCCACGGTCAAGGACGACCTGCGCATCGAGGAGGACCTGAACCGCTGGTTTCCGCTCTGGGGCGCCCCCGGCCTGTGACAGCGCCCCCGGAGTCCGGGGCACCCGGACCTCACGGAGCCCGGGAACCGGGTCCGAGGGCTGGTCCCGGGGACCGGGTCGAGGTCACAGCAACCGGTCGACCAGCCCGTCGATGTAGTCCGGGGTGAGCGGGACCATGCCGAACAGGACGCGGATGTACATCGGGGCCAGGATGTGGTCCAGCACGCCGAACGCGTCGGGTGCGTCTTCGCCGCGTTCCCTGGCGCGATCGAGCATGGACTGCAGTTGCCGCATGCGTTCGGCGCGGAGGTCGTCACCCGCCCGCAGGCCCTGCTGACCGTTGTTCGACAGGGCGACGGCCAGGCGCACCACCGCCAGACCGTCGGGTCCGGTGATCTCGCGGGCCACGTTGGCCGCGTAAGTGCGCAGGTCGCCGGCCAGGCTCCCCGTGTCGGGCATCGGCGACTGCGCGTTGAGGCGGGTGAGCGCCACCTCGCTGAGCAGGGTCTCCAGGCTGCCCCACCGGCGGTAGACGCTGCTGTCGGCCACGCCCGCGCGGGCTGCGACCTCGCCGACGGTGAAGTTGCCGTAGCCGCGCTCGCTGATCAGCTCGGTGACGGCCTGGTGCACCTCCGCGGCGACGCGGGCGCTGCGCCCGCCGGGCCGCCGGGCTCGCTGTCCTTCACTCATGCGCTCACCTTAACGCAGGAATGACTTGCGTTTGTGTCGCGATCTTCCTTACAGTCACCTAACGCAGTCGCCGACTGCGTTAGGTGCTCAGGTGTATCGCCGTCCGCGTCGACCGTGGCCGGGCGCAACTGACGATCGAGAGGAATCTGCATGACCGCATCGCCTGTGGCCGTGGGCGGTCGACCCAGCCGGGACGTGCTGCTCACGGTGACCTGCCTGGGCCAATTCATGGTCCTGCTCGACAACACGATCGTGGGAGCGGCGCTGCCCGATATGCAGCACCGGCTGCACGCTCAGCTGACCGGTCTGCAATGGATCGTCGACGCGTACGTACTGCTGGTGGCGATGCTGCTGCTGTCCGGCGGAATCTTCGCCGACCGTTTCGGCCGCAAGCGGGTGTACCTGACCGGCGTGGCGGTGTTCACCGTCGCCTCGGTGCTGTGCAGCCTCGCGCCCTCGGTCGGCTGGCTGGTCGCCGGCCGGGTGCTGCAGGGCATCGGGGCCGCGGCGCTGAGCCCTGCCTCGCTGGCTCTGCTCGTGGCCGCCCATCCCCTGCCACAAGAACGGGTCAAGGCGATCGGGCTGTGGGCCGGATTCAGCGGCATCGGTCTGGCCGCAGGCCCTGTGGTCGGCGGCGTGCTCACGGAAGCCTTCGGCTGGCCTGCCATCTTCCTGGTCAATCTGCCCATCGGGGCGGTCCTGCTGCTGGTCGGCCTGCGCCACCTCGGCGAGTCCCGCAACGTGAGCGCCCCCGCGATCGACATCCCGGGCACGGTGCTGTCCGTGCCGGCGGTGGGGGCACTGACCTACGGGCTGATCGAGGGGGGTGCCCGCGGCTGGACGTCGCCGGTGATCCTGGGCAGCTTCGCCGCCGCGGCGGTCCTCCTCGCCGCCTTCCTCGCCGTCGAAGCGCGTCGTACCGCTCCGATGCTGCCGCTGCGCCTGTTCCGGCAGCGGCTGTTCACCGTGTCCAACACCGCCATGGTCGTGGTGGGGTTCGCGCTCATGGGCTCGTCGTTCTTCTTCTCCCAGTTCTTCGTGTACGTCCAGGGCAGCTCGATCCTGCGCGCCGGCCTGCAGACCCTCCCCGTCTCCGTCGCCATGGTGATCGTCAGCCCGTACGCGGGCCGGCTCGCCGCCCGCTACGGCTTCCGCGTCGTGGTCACCACCGGCCTGGCCCTCGCCGGGCTGGGACTGCTGGCGCTGGGCACGGTGCACGCCGACACCGGTTACGGGAACGTGTGGTGGCGTCTTGGAGCCGTCGGCACCGGCTTCGCCCTGACCCTGTCTCCGCTGACGGGCGCCGCCATCCAAGCGGTCAGCACGCAGGAAGGCGGTCTCGCCTCCGGCATCAGCGGTACCACCCGGCAGATCGGCGCGGTGCTCGGCGTCGCGGTACTCGGGGCCGTCGTCCACACCCGGCAATCCGGCGGTGCCTCCTTCGAGACCGGCCTCAACAGCGCTTTCGTCGCGGCCGGCGCCGTCACCTTGGCCACCGCCGTGTTCACCGGCCTGTGGCTGGCGAGGCCCGGGCCCGTGGAAGGCTCCGCCGGACGGCGACGTCACACCGATCCGGATGCGGTCACCACCTCGAACAACAAATCCGCGAGCAGCCATTGACAGCGACGCCCCCCGCCTGCTCCGGTCCTACCGGGACGTCCCCTTGGAAAGTGAGCAAACAGATGCAACCGACGTTCGTACTGGTTCACGGAGCCTTTTCGAACTCCTTCTCCTTCGCACCACTCCAGGCCGAGCTCGGCCTCCTCGGACACCGGTCGGTCGCCGTCGACCTGCCCGGCCACGGATTCCAGGCGACCTACACGCACGCCTACCAGACCCCACAAGATCCCGAAGGGCTCGCCACGGCACCCGGCTCGATCAAGGGCGTCACGCTCGCCGACAATGCCGCGCACCTGATCGGGATCCTGGAACGGGCCAAGCGGAACGGGCCGGTGATCCTCGTCTCCCACAGCCGCGGCGGGATCACGGCCACCGCGGCAGCAAACGCCCGCCCGGATCTGATCGACCGCATCGTCTACGTCTCCGCCTGGGCCCCGGTCGACCTCGACGTCAACGGCTACTACGCCGAGCCGGAGATGGCCACGGTCGACCCCGCGACCTTCGCCTCGGCGCTCGTCGGAAACCCGGGCGAACTCGGCCTGCTCCGCGTCAACTTCCGTACCGCTGACCCGGACGTGCTCGCGGCGTTCAAGGCGGCCTTCATCGCCGACGGCACCGACGAGCAGTTCCTCACCTTCCTGAACACCTTCCAGCCGGACGAGAACCTGGACGCCGGCGCCTCCACCGACCGGGCACGGGCCGAGACATGGGGCCGCATCCCCAAGACGTACATCCGCCTGGCCGACGACACGAGCCTGCCCCTCGCCGTGCAGGACCGGCTGATCCGCGAGGGCAACGAGCTGACGCCGGACAACCCGTACGACGTCCGCACGCTGGCGGGCAGCCACCTCAAGTGGTTGGTCGACCCGGAACCGGCCGCCCGCATGCTGGGCGAACTCGCGGCACCGGCGAGATAGCCGGGGGCACGACGAGCACGGCCCGCTCCGTCGCCGGACGGGTTCACCGGCGACGGATGTTGGACAGCATCGGTGCATGTACTCCGTGAAGACCCTCCTGACGGCCGCGGCGACGCTCCTCACCCTCGCTGCCCCTGCCGCCCCGCTCCCCACCGCTCCGGCCGTCGCGTCCGGCGCCCTCCAACCCACCGCGACGCGCCCGTGCGACGGCGCCCCGACCTGTTACGTCGACGTGACGGTGGCGCAGGTCTGGGTGAGCCCCGAGAAGGTACGGCCCGTGGACGCTCCCGCGACCGCCAATCCCGCGGACGTCCGCGGCTGGTTGACGGCCATGTCCCTGGACGAGCGTCGTGACGTGGCGGGCGAGACGCAGGCGCTCCACCAGGCGCAGGTGACCGTCGATCAGACGGTGTGGCACGGTGGCCTCCTCTGGGACCACGTATGGGTGCACGGCCAGCCCACTCCCAGGGACGAGACGGGCCGGGGCGCCTACCCGGGCTGGATCCCCGACCGGCAGCTGACCTCCGATCACCGGCGGCCACCCGCCGGTACACACGAGGAACGCGTCGCGCGCCCCACGGCCCGGGGCTTCACCACGGCCCGGGCCGCCCTCTCGGCCGCCGGGGCGGGGCAGGCGGTCGAGTACTCGTACAACACCGCGTTCCCGGTGAAAGCCGGCCCCCTGCCCGGCCTGGTCACCGCCTACTCCCACAGCGGTGCCCGTGTGTTCTTCCGGGCCGGTGACCTGAAGGAGGTCCCGGCCTCCCCGAGCGGCGAGGACGTGGTCGACGCCGCACGCACCTTCCTGGGTCTGCCCTACCTCTGGTCCGGCACTTCCGGACTCGGCTACGACTGCTCCGGCCTGACCAGCCAGATCTACTCCGCCCTCGGCCTGACGATCCCCCGGGACGCCCAGCCGCAGTTCGACGCGGGTGGCGGACGGCCGCCCGCCGGTTCGGCCGTCGGGGTGCGCATCACCGACACGAGGGACCTCAAGCCGGGGGACATCGTCGCCTTCCGCCCCGCCACCGGTACCGAGGTCACCCACGTCGGAATCTACTCGGGGACGAAGAACGGCGAACCGATGATGATCAACGCGCCCCGAACCGGTGACGTGGTCCGGGAGGAACCCATCGGCTCCACCGGCCGCGTGTACGTGGGCGCCACCCGCTTCTTCACCCGCTGACGCTGACGCGGGCGCAGCGCCTTCGTCGACCGGTGAGGCGGTGAGCCGCCGGTGAGGGAGTGGTGAGCGCTCCGAACGAGAGTGACGCCGTCGACGGGGCCCATCGGGGGCGCGGCACGAACACATGGCAGAGGGGTACGGACATGGGCGAGCAGCTGGCAGGCAAGACCGCACTGGTGACCGGCGGATCGCGGGGTATCGGACGGGCCGTCGCACTGCGCCTGGCCGCTCAGGGGGCGCTCGTGGCGGTGCACTACGGCGGGAACGAGGCTGCCGCCGAGGAGACGGTGGCACGGATCGTGGGGGCGGGCGGGCGCGCCTTCGGCGTGCGGGCCCGGTTCGGAGAGGCCGCAGCAGTGGACCGGCTGTTCGAGGGGCTGACCCGCGGGCTGGCGGAACACGGTGCGAAGGGCCTGGACATCCTGGTCAACAACGCCGGTATCAGCTCGGGCAACTCGATCGGTCAGGTCACCGAGGAGGAGTTCGCCACGCTGATGGCCGTCAACGTGAGCACCCCGTTCTTCGTGGTCCAGCGGGCGCTGCCGCTGCTGAACGACGGCGGGCGCGTCATCAACATGGGGTCGACGGCCAGCCGGTTCGCGGTCTCCACCCAGATCGGCTACACGGTCAGCAAGGCGGCGCTGGAAGCCATGGGACCCTCGCTCGCCAACGAGCTCGGTCCGAGGGGGATCACGGTGAACACGGTCGCGCCCGGAGCCGTGCGCACCGACCTGACCGCCGGCTACACCTCGATCCCGGAGGTCGTAGCGGGCCTGGAGGCCATCACCGCACTCGGACGGATCGGTGAGCCGGAGGACGTCGCCGACGTCGTGGGCTTCCTCGCGGGCCCGCAGGGGCGCTGGGTGACCGGCCAGACGATCGACGTGTCGGGTGGGACCTGGCTCGGTCCGATCGCCGCCGGCTGAACCACGACGGCCGGCGCGCACCGCCGTCTCCCCGGTCCGGTACCGGCCCGGGGAGACGGCCGTAGCCGGTGGTCGCCACCAGCAATCAGGAGCGCGGTGAGACCTTGACGATGGCCTCGATCTCCACGAGCTGTTCGGGGACCGACATGTCGGATACACCGACGATGGTGTCGGTCGTGCGGTGGTTGCCGACGTACTCCTTGTGCAGTCTGGCGGCCGTGTCGAAGTTCTTGCGGAGGTCCTTGGTGAAGATCTTCATGCTGATGATCTGGCTGCGCGGGACCCGGTAGTGCGCGAGGACCTTGTCCAGGTTGTCGAAGGACGTGCGCACCTGCTTCTCGAAGTCGCCGGCGCCCACGAAGTTCCCGGCCGCGTCATGGGACACCTGCCCCGAGATGTAGATCGTGTCCCCGGCCCTGATGCCCTGCGAGTACCCGTAGGACTCCTCCCACGGCACCCCGAACCCGAAGTGGTCCCAGCCGCGGCGCGCCTGGTCCTGCGCGCTGGCCCCCTGCAATCCTGTGAAGGTGATCATCGCGGCCACGACCGCGGCCACCACGGCGCCGATGCCGAACCTGCGCCTTGACTTGGTCATAGCTCTCTCCCTTGCGTCCCCAGCGGAGCCTGTGGAGTCCCGACGCTCCCACGACGGAAGGGAGAACTCCTCGTACGGGAATCGAGTGGACGCCACCTGAGCCCCTGCGATCCTGTGTCCCATGGGTGAACAGGTCGAGAGGGTCGATGAGCAGGATCGCGTCGTGGCGGTCGCCGACCGTGGAGACGCGATTCGGGAACGGTGGCTGCACCGCGTCGCGACGACGGTGTGCCGCGACGGCGACGGAAGGATCCTCGTGCACCGCCGCCCGGACGAGGTCTCCCGCTTCCCGGGGCAGTTCAACTGGATGCTCGGTGGCGCCGTCGACGTCGGTGAGTCGTACGAGGAAGCCGCGGCCAGAGAGCTCACAGAGGAGCTCGGAGTCCACGCTGCTCCCCGGTTCGTGCTCAAGTTCCTGTGCGACGGCGTGATCAGCCCCTACTGGCTGGGCCTTCACGAGGTCGTCATCACGGAACCGGTGCGGCCCGACCCCACGGAAGTCGCCTGGTTCGACTGGCTGACCGAGCCCGAACTCGAAGACCTCGTCCGCCATCCCGGATTCATCCCGGACGCCCGCGAGGCATTCGACCGATATCGAGCCCTGGGCGCCCCGCATCACCCCTTCGGTTGAGGGCTGCCCCCCCGCGCACACCCGGCCCGGCCGGCCGAGACGGTGCCGACACCGGCCGAGCGCGCGGAGAAGGCGCAGGCAGAAGCGTGCAGATGTGGCTGGCGACCGCCCTGGACGGCTTCTGCCCGATGTCCGTCGACGCCGAGCTGGACACCGGCCCCGTCCGGACGGTAACCGGTGCCCCCGACCTGTCACCAGGCTCGGCGGACCTGCGCGCGGTGGTCGATGCGCGGCTGCGCAGGCGTTGGTCCCTGACTCCCCTCCGCGCGCGTGCCCCCTCTCCCCGTGCCGGGCAGAGGGGGTACGGTCGTGGGGGCCGGCGTCAGTGGGTCGGGTCGTCGGCGGGGGTCGCCCGTCGTGCCGTCGCACGGGCCAGGATCACCGCCGGGCCGTCGTCGTCCCCCTCGTCACCGGCCGGGCCGGACGGGGTGTCCGGGGTCACGGTGGTGGCGTCGACGGGTCCGCTGGCCGGGTCGTAGCCGAACGTGTTGCGCGGCTGTTCTACAGGCAGGTCCACTTGCTGGAGCCTCCGTACTGGAGATAGCCCTTGACCTGGGTGCCGTCCGTCGCGGTCGCGTACCCGCGGGCTTCCAGGCGGTACGGCTTCTGGCCGTACCCGGCGGGGTGATTACACCAGACCATGAAGATGGTGTCGTTGTGCTGGGCGGTGGTCTCCGGCCCGACGACGGAGCCGGTGAACCGCGCCCAGCCGCCGTTGTCCCAGGCGAACTGGCCGTTGGTGTGCTGGACGCGGAAGCTGCCGGAGCAGTCCTGGTTGGTGGTGCCCTGGAGGTCGCCGAGGTTCCAGTCCCGCAGGCCGCCGACGTACAGCGTGCACAGGAACGCGCCGGCGGCGTTCGCGGCGGGAGTGGCCGTCTTGCCGCTGGTCTTGGCGGCTTCTATCGCCCGCGCGGAGTCGACGAGCTTCTTCGGGAGGTAGTTGGCGGGGTCCTTGGCCCTGGGGTCGGACAGGTCCAGCGTCGCCGACTGGTAGGTGTTACCGGCGCCGTCGTAGCCGTAGTGCATGACGGCGCCGGTGGTCGGCCGGGCCGTACCGGCGGGCGCCGTCTTGGCGGAGGCGTCGGCAGAGGGGGCGGGGGTGGCAGCGCTCGCTCCGGACGCCAGCGCCAGTACGAGCCCGAGAGACGAACCTGCGGTGGCCAAAGCGGACATACGCATGAACAGCTCCTAGTGCCGCGATCCGCGGGAGCAGGGTGCGCCCGGTGTGGCGGCAGGGCAGGGACGTTAGGCCAACGCGTGGCCGATTCCCAGGACGGCCCGCCGGGTGGCCGGATCGCGGGGGAGAGTGTCCGATTCCGGGAGGGGAATCACCGCTGCCCGTTCCGTCCCTTGAGATGGGCGGCGTCCACGGGTGCCCCGGATGTCGGGGTTCCGTCTCGGACAGCGCCCCTGTGGTGCTGACGCGGGGCCCCGCCCACCCTTGGCCTGACCCGAGCCCGACCGACGGCCGAAACGCCAACGCCGATCCCACCCCTGGCGGAGGCTCCGACACGGACACGCCACCGGCCGTCTCAGTGGGCGGCGAGGAGGCCGTCCACCAGGGCTCGGAGACCGTCCAGGTAGGTGTCTTCGGCGGTCAGCGGCGCCCAGCGGTCCGCGATCTGTGCCAAGCGGGGTACCTCTCGCGGGTCGAGGTCGGCGAAGACGTGCTCCCGGTAGGTCGCACGGTCGTCGTCCGCGCGCCGCCGCGCCGCCGTCACCCGGACCACGATCTCTCCGGCGGTGTAGTACCAGATCGCACGGTAGCCGTGCACGGCCCGGTCGGGGGAGAGGCCGGAGGCGACCAGACCGTCGACGATCTGCTCGACGAACCACAGCGCGGACGTGGACATCAGGTCGTCGGCCGTCAGTACCTCCACGATCCAGGGGCAGGCGGCGAGCGCCTCGTGGACGGCGGCGGCCGCGACGATGACCCGCTCGCGGGGGTGGGCGGGAAGTTCCGGCCGGTGCAGGGTGCGTGCGGCGTAGTCGTCCAGCAGGAGGACGAGGAGTTCTTCCTTGTCGCGGACGTGGTGGTAGAGCGCCATCGGCGTACTGCCGACCTCGGTGGCCAGCCGCCGCATGGTCAGCCGGTCCACTCCTCCCTCCGCCACGATGCGGCGGGCTGTCTCGATGATCTCCTCGCGGGAGATCCGGGGAGGTCGGCCCAGGGTTTTGCGGGGTGCGGACGGTTGCGGCATGTCCCCATCATCTCCCAGGTGTCGACAACGGCGCGCCTGGCCGCTAACTTTTCTTACATGTATAGAAACTCTCGGGGGAGGCCCGGACTGGTGCTGGCGGCAGCCGCCGTCGCCCAGTTCGTCGTCGCCCTGGACATGTCCGTGGTCAACGTCGCATTACCCGCGATCCGCACCGCGTTGGGATTCGCGCCGCTCGACCTGGCGTGGGTCGTGCACGTGTACGCGCTCACGTTCGGCGGGTTCCTGCTGCTGGGGGGCCGCGCCTGCGACCTTTACGGCCGGCGTCGGTTGTTCGTGCTGGGGCTGGCCGTCTTCGGACTGTGCTCGCTGGCGGGCGGGTTGGCCCAGGCCCCCTGGCAACTGGTCGCCGCCCGCGCGGGCCAGGGCCTGGGCGCCGCCGCAGCCGCGCCGGCCGCGCTGGCGATGCTCACCACCACCTTCACCGAAGGCCCCCGGCGCGTCCGTGCCCTCGGGGTGTGGAGCGCGGTGAACGCCGCGGGCGGCGCGCTGGGCGTGCTGGCGGGCGGGCTGCTGACCGAGTACGCGGGCTGGCGCTGGGTCATGCTGATCAACCTGCCCATCGTCGCGGCGGCTCTGGCGCTGGTACCGGCGGGGAGGGACGCCGGGGAGTCACCCGCCCGGCGCGAGAGACTGGACGTGCTGGGCGCCGTCCTGGCGACCGGCGGACTCGGGCTGCTGGTGCTCGGTGTCGTCCGCACCGACACCCTTGGCTGGGGCTCCCCGGTCACATGGACCTCCCTCGCCGCCGCGGCCGTGCTGCTGGCCGCGTTCGTCGTAGCCGAGTCGAGAGCCGCTGCACCGCTGCTGCGCCTCGGCCTGCTGCGCAGCCGCCAGGTCGCCGGAGCGAACGTGCTCGTGCTCCTGGCCGCGGCCGGGCAGTTCACGGCCTTCTACTTCGTGTCCCTTTACATGCAGCAGATCCTGGGCATGGGCGCCGCAGCGACCGGAACGGCATTTCTTCCCTTCTCCGCCGGTCTGGTCGCGGGGACCATCGTGGCGACCCGCATCACCGCGGCACGCACCCCCCGCGCATCCCTGGTGCCCGGTGCCCTGCTGGCCGCCGCGGGCCTGGCCTGGTTCGCCCGTATCAGCCCGGACGGCGGCTTTCTGACCGACGTCCTCGGCCCGTCCCTCGTCACCAGCGTCGGCGCCGGACTGGTCCTGGCCCCGGTCGCGGCAGCCGCCACCACCGGCATAGCCCCGCGTGAGGCCGGCATGGCCTCCGGCCTCATGAACAGCTCCCGCCAACTCGGCGGCTGCCTCGGCCTGGCAGCCCTGGCCACCGCCGCCGCCCACCACACCGGCACGGCCACCGACCCCGCCGCGCTCAACGCCGGCTATGCCCTGGGCCTGGCCGTCGGTGCCGCCCTCTTCGTGCTCGCGGCGGTCGTGGCGATCGGCGTGCTGCCGCGCCGGCGGGTCTCCACGCCTCTCCCGCAGTCCACCGTCTCCGCCGGCCAGCAGTTGGAAGGAACACCCTCATGACGACCAACACCGTCGACCTGTTCGCCTCGGCGCTGCACTTCCACCCCGACGGCGACGTCCGAGCCGTCGAACGGCAGATGACGAGCAGCGGATCCGGCGCCTGGCAGATCGCCACGTTCCACGTCGAGACCGACGCCGACGTCCATGCCGACCACTGGGAGATGCACCCGGAGGCCGAGGAAGCGGTGTGCTGCCTGACCGGCGGCATACGCCTCTACTTCCGCCCCGAAAGGCCTGGCGGCGCCGAGGAGATGGTGCCGTTGCCGGCGGGCACCGCCGTGATCGTCCCCCGTGGCCGCTGGCACCGCCTGGAACTGGAGTCCCCCGGCGACCTGATGTCGATCACCCTTCGCGACGGCACCCGCCTCGAAAAGCGCGCTGACCTTCATTGAGCGGCCGGTGGCCGGGCCGGCGTGCCGCAATCGAGTCCGCACCTCCCGCCGGCCGTCTTTTCAGAGGTCCCGGGTGCGAGAGTTCCCGAAAGGGTGGTATTGCCCCAAGGCGGCTGAAGAGGGACACAGGAGGAGGCACGGTGGTCTCGTCCCGGCGGGCAACCAGGGACCTGATGGAGGAACCGTCCGCCGTATGACGGAAAGGAACCGTTGTGCTGTTACGCGAGCGCATCGTCCTCACAGTTGCCGGATTGGCTCTGGCCGGCGGTCTCGCCGCGGCCCCGGCCGCGAACGCCGCGCCGCCGGCGCGGTCCACCGACAGCGCGGCGGCGGTCACGGCCGCCACGTGCTCCGGCTGGAAGCAGATCAACATCACCGGGGGCCGCGCCAAGTACCGGGAGTGCACCCGGACGGAGAAGGGCAAGCCGCAGGTCAACGGCACGCTCCAGCTGTGGGACACCAAGCACGACGGCAAGTCCGTCCAGGCGTACGCAAGGACGGATTACAACCACTGGTACGGCGACAAGGTCACCTGGGAGCACTTCTACGCCTGGGGGGATGACAAGCATCCCAGCGGGATGATCACCTCGGGCTGGCGGGAGGGCGACGACTTCGAGCTGGTGATCGAGCTCAAGTAGCGGCATCGGCCGGCAGAGTTCCGCAGGCCTCGCCAGGACCGCACGCCCGCTGTCCGACGCGAAGAACAGGCCCCGCCTGCGTTGACCACGGCTGGTCCCGGCGCAACCGGGACCGGCCGACGTCCCAGGCGGCCTTCGCCCCCGGAGCTGGACCTCGCCTGCGACCGCACGGCCGTTGCTGCTCCACGCGATGCACAGTGTGGCCGACCGGCCGGCCTTCCGTCTGGCACGGCGGCATCCTCGTCTGCTGCCTGACCGTCTCGCCGGAGAGCGGGGTGACGGAGGACACCGGTGAACGGCTGATCCTCGAAGCCCCGTACTGCACTTTGCTGACCGGACGGGGCTTCAGGCAGGATCCCCTGCATGGTTTCGGTAGTGCAGAACGTCGCGGTTGACTGTGTGGATGCCTATGAGCTGGCTCGGTTCTGGAGCGAGGCACTCGGCTGTCCGCTGCATCCGGAGAGCAAACCGGGTGACCTGGAGACTGAGGTGATGCTGCCGGAGGGCCCGCTGCTGTACTTCAATCAGGTGCCGGAACCGAAGACGGTCAAGAACCGGATCCACCTGTGCCTGCGCCCCAAGACCTCGCGCGAGGAGGAGGTCGAGCGGCTGCTGAACCTCGGTGCCACCCTCGTCGCCGATCGCCGGGAACCCGATGGCGCCGGCTGGGCCGTCCTCGCGGACCCTGAAGGCAATGAATTCTGTGTTCTCCGCAGCGAGGCCGACCGCGCAGCGATGTCTTCTTGAGGCCACACGCCTGCCCGCGCAGGATGCCGGCGACCACGCGCATCGTCTCCCCGTCCCAACGCACCGGGGCCGTCCCCCTCCGGCGTCCGGGCTACCTCGCCGCGCTCTGCCTGCAGATGAACGTCCGCCCCGTGTCGCGGAGCATCGCGGTCGTCCTGCGCGGCCACGTACAACGGCCCGTCGGCGCCCCGCCGCACCAATGTCTCCGCGCCCGTGTGCCGTCGGCCCATCTGCCTCACCCCACTGGGATTCCGCCACCAGGCGATGCCTCCCTGCCCAGTCACATCCCTTTCGCACGGGCGCAGTTGACGAAGGCATTCAAGGGGGGCGTCCAGGCCGGCGGTACGGCGGGGCCGACGGCACCGGGGCTGTCGGACCCCGGTGTTAGCGTGGCCGACATGGCAAACCGTTCATACCTCTACTCTGCCGATTCGGTGCCGACCGACGACGAGATCCCCCAGGCGATCCGGTGCATATCCGAGCACAACTGGGCTGTCCCGCTCGCCCACAAGCTCATGGCCGGGTACGGCACGACGATCGTCCCCTCCATGATCTGGAACCCGCGGATCGGTATCGCCGCGGACTACGACAAGGGTGCGGCCCTGCTCCGCGACCTCCTGAACGCGGTCGGGCGGGGGCTTGAGGACGACGACCAGTTCTCCCGGCGCGTGGACGAGACCAGGGCCCACCTCGACAAGCAGCGGGCGGGGCACTTCATCCTGGAGACCGGGGAAATGATCTCCATCACGGCCGACGACCCGGTGGCGGCGGTGCAGCGCCTGGTCTCCACCGACATCCCCGCCGCCGTCGCCCAGGCCGAGGCGGCGATCGCCGGCGAGAACGACGAATGGCTCGCCTCGGTCCGAGCCGACTGGCAGGAACACTTCGGGTCCTTCTACAGCGACGCGCTCTACTACACCTTCTCCGAATAGAGGGTCTGGCCTTCCCGGAGCCGGAGCCGGAGCCGATTCCGGACGGGGCCCTACCTCGACGGGCGGGTCCAGGCGCGGACGGCCAGCAGGCCGGTCGTGCCGAGATCGAGATGGGGTGTCACGGTCACCGGATCGGCGCCTTGGACGGCCCGCACCCTGACGTACGGGATGCTGACGGCATCGCCGGATTCAGTGGTGTTGCGCCACATGAGCCCGGACAGGGCACTCTCACCCGGCTTCAGCACCAAAGGACGGGCCGGCTCGTCGAATCCGGTACCGGTGCTGATGCCGCCGCTTCCCTCCACGATCCGGACCCCTTGGACGGGTGACCGGTTCTGGTCCAGCAGTTCCAGGAGGGGGTAGCCGTCGAGCGCGTAGTCGCCGTTGCCGCAGTTCTCCAGGTGCAGGCCGACCACGCGCAGCCCCATCGCGGCGTCGCCGTCGTCGGCGGTGATGCGGATGCCGGAGGGCGGACACTCGCCGGATGCGGACGGTGCCTCGGCGGCGGGCACCTTCGTCACGTGGGAGACCTTGACGCGGGTCACCCGGGACGATCCGGGGGTGGAAGCCTTCAGCCGGACCGTGCCGCGCACGGTTGCTCCGGGGCCGACCGAGCGTACGGTCTCGCGGGTGTTGGCCATGACCTCGCCGGCCTCGGTGGTGAAGTCGAAGAGGATCGTGTAGGCCAGCGCCTCGGTGCCGTTGTTGGTGACCTCGTACGCGGCCGAGATTCCGGAGCCGTCGCCGGGGAGGGGATCGGCGTGGACGACGCCCGACCCGTCGGAGCCGGGGGTGGGCACGGCGGAGGGAACGGTCACCGAGGTGATCCGCACGCCGTCCACGCGCGGGGCCGTGACGCCGGTCCCGGACCCCGGGGCGCCGCACGCCGTGAGCAGCAGGAGCGCGGTGAGCACCGGAAGAAGGGCATTGGTCTTGGGCATCACGCCACCCCATCAGGAACACGGGTGCCGGGCCATGGCGGAGGCCACACTTCCGGTCACAGCCGTGTCACGGCGGCCGGTCCGCTGGGAACAGCCTGGTGCACACCCAGTCCCTCTGGCAGGTTTCCGGGTATCGGGGCATCGCTTTCGCGGGCCCCGCATGATCGGCATCGGGCCGGTTCGTCGGGGACCGCAATGTGCGAGACGAGGAGGCACGGCAGTGCGAGACGAACTTCTCGGAGGTCGCTACCGATTGGTGCGACAGCTCGGCGAGGGCGGGATGGGGCAAGTATGGGAGGCACACGACGAGACGCTGGGCCGGCCCGTCGCGGTCAAGGTGATCTCCCTGCTCGCCGGCGGCGGAGGCCGCGGCAACGAGGCACGCGCCAGGTTCCTGCGCGAGGCACGGATCACCGCCCAGTTGCAGCATCCCAACATCGTGACCATCCACGACCTCGGCGAGACCGGCGCCGGGGACGACAAGGCACCGTTCCTGGTGATGGAGCTGATCCGGGGCGAGGGGCTGGACACCGTGCTGCGCCGAGGCGCCGTCCCCTTGCCGGACGCGAGTCGATGGGGCGCGCAGATATGCGACGCGCTGGCCGCCGCGCACGACGTGCGAGTCATGCACCGGGACATCAAGCCGTCCAACATCCTCATCACCGCCTCCGGCCTGGTGAAGGTCCTCGATTTCGGTATCGCGAGGGCGGCCGACCCCTACGCGACCGCGGACCGTCTCACCCGGACGGGCTTCATCGTGGGCACGCCTGCGTACATGGCGCCCGAGCAGGCACGTGGATTCCCGGAGCCGCGCAGCGACCTGTACGGGCTCGGCTGTCTGCTGTTCGAGCTGACCACGGGCCGGCTGCCGTTCCGGGCTCCGGACACGGTGGGCTACCTCTCGGCACACCTCACCCAGGAACCGCCCGCACCCAGTGCGGTCGCCACCGACATCCCACCCGCCTGGGACGGCCTTTTGCTGACCCTGCTGCAGAAAGACCCGAACCAGCGGTACCCGGACGCCGCCGGCCTTTCCCGGGCGCTGCGACAACTCGACCACGCACCCGAGCCCGCGCCGCCGGCGGCCGACCGCACCCACCTGCCCACAGCGCCCGCCACGACTCCGCTGCCACCGGTGGTCTCCACCCCCGGCGCGAACGAGGTCCTCCCGCAGCCGGGTGCGGCATCCGCGAATTCCCTGACACGCCGTCGCGTATGGCATGGGGGCGTGGACATCGCGACGCGGTTCGTCCTGCCGGCAATCCTGTTCCTGCTCTACAACTGGCTGAGCATTATGGAGACCAGACTTGGCGTGTACGTCGTCATGACGCTCACCTTGGTGCTGACGGTTGTACTCACATCGCGTTCCAAAAGGCTGACGCGCGGGACGGGGTACGCGGCCTCGGCGGTCATCGCGGTGGGCCTCGTGGTGGATGTGATCAAGAAACAGGGCTCGTGGAACGGGAACCGCTGGCTCGACGGCGTCCTGTACGACCGCCCCTACACTCTACAGCTGCTCTATCACGCGGTGTCTGTCCTGACGGTCGCGACGTACTGCTACCGCGAAACCAAAACCCGGCGAGCCCAGTCGGAGCATGGCACGTCAGACAGCGCTGAGGCTTCGACGCCATGAGGGCTGGGCGGGGCGTCAGCATGCCTGGAGGACCGGTGCCACCTGGTGGTGGTGCCGGCCCTCCGGTCGCGCTGTTCGGGGCCCGGTCCCGTCCTGTCGCTCCGGGACGGAGGCCCCGCCGGATGTTGGAGGCCGGGTTGCGCCTCAGTCGGCCTGGGGCGCCCAGGAGGCGGCATGGGCCGCAGCGGTGCGCCCGCACGTCAAGGCCACGGCCACTCCGGAGACGGCCACTGCGGTGAGTCCGGCGCCGAGCAGTCCCGGGGACATCCAGCCGCCCTTGCCCAGGTTGATCACCAAGCCACCCAGAAGGGCCGCCACACCCACTCCGACGACTCCGACGGCCATCAGCGGCAGGGCGAGGGTGTACAGGGCGATCCGCTGGTAGAAGGCCCGTCCGGTCTGGTAGACGGCCAAGGGACCGAGCGCCTGCGACTGTTCGATGAACACGCCCGCCGCTCCGAGGGCACCCGCGGCGGCCAGCGCCGCGATGCCGAGGAGCCCGACGTCCAGCAGCCAGCGCACCTGTGCCGCCTGGGCAGCCGACCCCAGGTACCAGGACTGGCCCGGCTGCGTGGTCATGGGGCCGATCAGGTGCCGGTACGCGGCCCGTTCGACCGCGTCCAAGCCCGCCGCGCCGTCGCGGTTGACGATGATGAACCCGAACAGGGCCTTGTCCCCTTCCACGGGAGCGCCGCACGCGCACACCGCGACCGGCGGGGCGGGCAGCATGTCCCGTGATGCGAGCACGTCCCGGCCCAGCGGCGACAGCCCGCCGAACACCCGCTCCATGCTGACGGGCCGGTCCGGACAGGCCGTGACGGTGCCGAGCGCGGCCAGGCTCCGGCAGGTGCCGGTCAGTCGTAACCCGGACCCACTCGGGTCGGGTGAGAACCGCACCACCCGGTCGGCGCCGACGGCCGCGACGAACCCGTCGGCGGTGGCGGGGATGTTGCGGGACCTGACCTGGATCAGCCCGGCGCCCGCGGCGTCGTGGCGGGCCCGGGCGGCCTCGGCGGGTTCGGCGAACTGGGTGGTGATGACCTGGCCGATGACGATGATGCCGAGGCCGACGACCAGAGCAGCGCTGAGCCGGGCCAGCGCCTGCGGCCGGGCCGCGAGCCACCGTCCGGCGACGATCCGCGCCACGTCCCCGCTCCTGCCACCGCTGCGGGCGAGGCGCGCGCCGATGAGGCGCGCCAGCCGGGCTGTGGCGTACGGGAGGACGATCAGCGCGACCATGGCTCCGACCGCGAAGGCGAGCTTCCCCGCGGTATGCCGGTGCTCCGACCCCCACCCCGCCACCACGACGGCGCAGACGAACACCACCACCGGCCACCGGCCACCTCCGGCCGCGGCCGGGCGGGCGGGGGCCGTCCCCTCGCGCCGGCGGCGGACGAGGCAGCCGGCCACGCTGACCCCGAGCAGCACGGCGAACGTGGCGGCCGCGCACAACGGCAGCCACACCAGTGCGGCCCGCAGGTCCTGCGCCCAGACCGGGTAGCCGGTGAACGGCAGCACCAGCGAGGTCACCGAGACCGTCAGCGTCGGCACGCACCCGCCCAGGATCCCCCACCCGAGTGGCCGTGCGGCCTCCGCCGCCACCACGATGGCCCGGCCCCGTAACGGGATCCCGAGCGCGTCGAGGAGCAGGAGGCGCCGTTCGCGCACCTCGGAGCGGCTGCGGGCCGCCACCAGTGCGAGGGCCACGACGGGCACCCCGGCGATCAGCGCCACGATCAGGTCGAGTTCGGCGATGTCCCGGTCGAACTGGTGGGAGTTCACGAAGAACATGTGGTGCCGGCGGCTGCCGAATCCGGAGATGAAGGAGGTGGGTTCGCCGACCTCGTCGAAGAATCCGTGCACGGCCGGGTTGACGTACGCCACCAGCTCGGCACCGTCGGCCAGACCCGCGTGGGAGATCATGCCGGCCTGGCGCCCGTACCGGTCCGGAGCGGCCTCCGCGAGGGCAGGGGACGGGAAGGCCTCGCCGGGCTCGGGCCAGCGCGGGAGACCGGGAGGCGGTTCGACCGTGGGGTCCAGGGGCCGTACGTACACCACGGAGACCACGCGTTCGCCCAGCTCGTCAGGACGTTCCCACCAGCGGGCCCGGGCGGCCTCCGCCGCGACGGGGACCGGGTTGCGGGCGGTCATGCGCGCATCCCGCCGGTCGTGGACGGTGTGCGCGGCCACCACGCCCCATACGGTGACCAAAGTGAGCAGCGCGCCGAGGATGAGAGCGGCACGGTGGGTCGGTCCGCCCCGGGTGCGGGCCATGCGCAATCCCAGCGTCCACAGGAGACGCGTGCGTGTGCGGCTCGCGGACTTCACCGGGCACCCGCCAGCTTCCCGTTGGCAAGGGTCAGTACGGTGTCCGCGCGTTCGGCCACCGCCGGGGCGTGGGTGACGACGGCCAGGGCGCACTGTCGCTGTGCGGGCAGGGCGAACAGCAGCTCGGCGACGGCTCCGGCGGCTTTGCCGTCAAGGGCTCCGGTGGGCTCGTCGGCGAGGATCACGTCCGGGGAGCCGATGAGCGCTCTGGCCACGGCCAGCCGTTGCCGCTCACCGCCGGAGAGGGTGGCGGTCGGAGACGTCCGCAGACCGGCGATGCCGAGCTCATCGAGCAACTCCTCCGCCCGCCCGTACACCTCGCGGGGCCGCGCCGAGGACATGAGGCCGGGCAGGGCCACGTTCTCCAGCGCGGTCAGCTCGGGTAACAGCTCGCCGAACTGGTAGACCATCCCGATGTGGGCCAGCCGCAGTGCGGCCCGGCGGGAGGGGGAGGCGGCGGTGATGTCGTGGCCCGCGATGGTAACGGTGCCGGCGCTGGGGAGGGCGATTCCGGCGAGGCAGTTCAGCAGGGTGGACTTGCCGCATCCGCTGGGTCCCGTGATGGCCACACTCGTGCCGGGCGGTATGGCGAGGTCCAGTTCATCGAGGATGGTCCGACCGGCCACCTGGTACCGCAGGCCCCGTGCGGATAGGGCGGCGAGGGAGTTGACAGGGGCGGGAAGGGGTGAGGACACGGCTTCTCCTTGCGGGCTTCGACACGACCGGTGGTGGCTCGGGCACCGCCGCCACCGGTCGAGTCCCTCCTGGGTTCTGTCTGACACGTCGTGGGCGGGTTCGCGGAGCCGGAGGATCAGTGAGGCGAGGTGGACCCCGGCCTCGTGGCGGGTGGCCAGTTTGTCGAAGCGGGTGGCGATCGCGCGCGAAATTGCTGGAGGCGGTTGAAGCAGCGTTCGACCACGTTGCGGGCCCTGTAGAGCTCTCGGTCGAAGGCCGGCGGCCTGCCGTCGGCCTGTCCGTGCCGCCTTGTCCGCGATGACCGTCTCGGGCCTGCGGCGAGGCCGTCCAGCGCCGCCCCGGGGCACCCTCAAGACGTCCATGATCTCGTCGAAGACGGTGGAATCGTTGACGTTTCCGGGCGTGACGACGACGGCCGGGGCAGGCCACCAGCACTTTCAGGCCGCCTCGGCGTCCACCACCCGAGGCGGGCCCACTGTTGGGCGAGGGTCTGGCACCGCGACCACCTCGGCCCGTGCAGGTGCGAACTCCGGCCCTCCGACGCCCCCTTCGCGGGCTGCACCAAGGGCGAGCACCAGGTGGACCACCGGAGGCCGGGTACGGCGCCGAGCGCGTGGGGCGCCGGGCCGGGGAGTGACTGCCTCAGGTGGGCCACCGGCTCCGGTGAACGGGTGGAAGAAGACGCCGGGCCCGCCGCTCGCCCGCCCGCATCAGGGGCCGGGCAATCCGGGCGAGACCTCTACCCCGTCCAGGTGGCCGACGCCACGGACATCGCGCACCGCCACCGCCGGCATGGTGCCCATCGCGGCAGCGGATCCAGGCCCTCCTGATGTAGCGGCGGCGCGACCTCCGGCGATCCCAGGCGTACGGTCCACGCTGGAACCGCTGCGCGGGAGGCTGGTCACACTGACTGACCGTGGCCGGCCACGGAAACTGCCCGACGGCCGGTTCACCACCCGTCTGGGAGCGGCATGCGGGTAGCCGCCGGGGGTGCTCGCGGACCGGTGCTGTCAGGTGTCTAGGGTCGCCTTCATGACGAGGACCACGCCCCCGCGCCCCCTCGACGTCGAGGCGCTCTTCCCTGAACTGGCCGCCTTTCGGGGGACGACGACTCGACTGCACCCGCGGCCGGGCAGACCAGAGTTGTCGGCCAGTTCCGTGGGCGGTCCGATGTTGTGGCCGGCGGACGAGCCGTGGCCGGTGTGCGGCGAGGCCCACGGGCGTGGGCGCGGGCGGCGCCCGGCCGACATCCGCCGCTCTCGGCAGGTTCTGGCTTCCGCGTGGTCCCGCGAGCAGGCTCCCGGCCCGACGGACGAGGAGCGGGAGCTCCTGGGCGAGCTGGACCGGGAGCACCGGATCCCCGGGGCGTCCGAGACCGACCCGCTGCCGATGATCGGCCTTGCGCAGCTGTACCGGCGGGAGGTGCCCGACCTGCCGGCGGGGCCCGGCGACTGCGATCTGCTTCAAGTGTTCTGGTGCCCCTTCAACGCGCACGGCCCGGGCCGGTACGACCTGGAGCTGCACCTGCGCTGGCGGCGGTCGTGGGAAGTCGGTGAGGTGTTGACCGCGCCGCCGCAGCCGTTGGTCGTCGGGGCCGACGGCTTCGTGCCCGAGCCCTGTGTGCTGCACCCGGAGCAGGTGGTCACCTATCCGTTTGCCGGAGTCCTGCCCGAGGAACTGTGCGCACGGATCGACGCCTGGGAGGAAACCCTTGAAGAGGAAGCCGGGCAGACGACTGACGGGAGTACGGCAGAGCCGCCCGGCTACCAGTACGACCTGTCCATCCCGCCCGGCTGGCGCGTGGGCGGCTTCGCCTCCTGGCACGCGACCGACCCGTGTCCCATGGACTGCCTGACCTGCACGGCACCGATGCACCTGCTGCTGACCATCGACAGCTCGGAGTGGGACGGTGGCAGCGGCAGCTGGAAACCGCAGGAGGACCGGAACCATCCCGCTCCCCGGTGCGCCGGCCCCACGGAGGTCACAGTGGGCCGCTGGGGCGAGCTCAACGTATTCGGCTGCCCCGACAATCCCGAGCATCCGCACCGCTGGAGCATCCAGTAGCCTGCCGGGCACGAGTACGGTCGGGACAGTCAGCGGAGCCACCTGGGGAAGCGCGGTGAGGGGCGTAACCGGCATCCGCAGTCGGCCGGAGGACACCACCTGCTCCGTCGTGCTGCCGCGCCGCCGGGGACCCGCCGCCTCACCCCGGCGGCGCCCCCCCGCAGCGGGGGTGAGGGGAAGGGCCACCCGGATGTGGGGGCCCTCCGGAGTGGTGAGGAGCTCACCCCAGCCGAGCCGGAACGACCGGAGGAGCAGGGGTGGGATCCCGGATCGTCGCGCGCCGCCCTGGGGAGACCGGGCTGCATCCGGCCCGTCGGGGTCTGGGTCAGGAACGGTTCAGCCGTACCCGGCCATCGCCGCCGCCTGCCGCACGTCTGCGGACTGCTCTTGCGGTACGGGCACGACGTGGAACGGAGCGGGGCCACTCCGCTCGATGCCCCGGGCGGCCAAGACCATGTTCATGCGGGTTCCCTCCTCGGGACGGCGCGACGGGCGGTGTGCCGTGGCCCGCCCGGCTTGCGCACCCCCGCCCGCGTCAGGCCGTCCTGGTGCTGAAGGAGTCCGGTGACGGCAGCCGCAGCGGCTTCGCGACCGCCGCGCAGAAGTCGGCGAGGCCCGTCGCCAGGGCGGCCCGGGAGGCTTCCGGCATCGCGGCCATCGCCTCGGCCAGCACCTCCTGCCTGCGGGCCCGCAGTCGTTCGAGGTACGTCCGGCCTGCCGCCGTCAGACCGAGCAGCACCTCGCGGCGGTCGTCGGCCCCGGGGTGCCGTTCGAGGAAGCCCACGGCCTGCAGCCGGTCGCACAGCCGGGTGACGGACGGCGGGGCCGCCTCCAGCAGCCTGCCGAGCTCGCGGAGGTTCAGCTGGTCGTTCGCCTCGACGAGGAACAGCACCCGGGCCTGCGCGGAGGAGACGGGCGCGGCGCTGGCCGTGTCCCGGCCCCGCTCCCAGACCACCTCCAGCAGCTCGATCAGCTCGCTCATCTCCGGCACCGCCGACACGGCGGGTGGCCGCGGGGAGCCGATCGACCGCTGACTCATGTGACACTCCCTACCGGACGTACGCGCAGCCCTTCCCCGGCGGACCGGCGGCTTCGTCGTCCCCCATCTTGGCAGTTGTGAGAGAGACAGGTACGGGGCCGGTGAGTGAAGGCGTACGTGGCGAGGGTGTCGGGGACGTCGGGAGTGGCGGGAGTGGGGGGAGTGGCGGGCACGTCGAGCGCGTGCTGCGCGCCGCCGCCCCGCACGCGCTGTTCGAGGAGGTGCGGGGGCTCCTGTCCCGCGACCACGGGGCGGCCGGCGCCGAACTGCTGATCGCGGACTACGCCGCGGCGCGGCTCCAGCCCGTCACGGCACAGCCGTTCACCGCCGAGTCGGTGTCGGCGTACAACACCGCCGAGGGCAGGGCCTTCGGCGCCCAGGACGCGCACGTGGTCCCGGGGGAGGGCGGGGTCACCGTGCACCTGCCGGTGACCGTGCGGGGTGAACGGCTCGGGGTCCTGAGCGTGCGCTACCCGGCCGGAGTGCCGGTGGGGAGCCACATCGGCCCGCTGCAGGACATCGCCGACGCGCTGGCCCACGAGATCCTCGTCGCCGACCGCGACACCGACTTCTTCCTGCAGGCGCGCCGGGCCAAGAGGCTGACCCTCGCCGCCGAGATGCAGTGGCAGCTGCTGCCGGGGCGCTCGTGCTCCCGGCCCGAGTACGACCTCGGGGCCCAACTGGAGCCCGCGTACGCCATCTTCGGCGACAGCTTCGACTGGTCGGCCTCCGCCGACCATCTGACGCTGACCGTCAACAACGGCATGGGCGAGGGCATCGACGCGGCGCTGCTGACCAGCCTCGCCATCAGCGCGCTGCGCAACGCCCGGCGGGCCGGCCTCGGCCTCGCCGATCAGGCGGCACTGGCGGACCAGGCCCTCTACGGCCAGTACCAGGGGCGGCTGCACCTGGCGACGCTGCTGCTCCGCTTCGACCTGGACACCGGCGAGGTCGAGGTCATCGACGCCGGATCGCCCCGGGTCTGGCGGCTGCGCGGGGGCACGGTGGAGCCGTTCGGGCTGGAGGCGCAGCTGCCGCTCGGCATGTTCGAGGACACCGTCTACACCTCCCAGCGCTTCCAGGTGCTGCCCGGGGACCGGCTGTTCTTCCTGAGCGACGGCGTCTACGACGTACTCTCCCCCGTGGGCGAGCGGTACGGCCTGCACGCCTTGACCCGGGCCATCATGAACACGCGGCTGCTGCCGCCCTCGCAGGTGCCGCGGGCCCTCCTGGAGGAGCTGCCGGGGTACCGGGGCGGCGTGGACGCCACCGACGACGCGTTGGTCGTGTGCCTGGACTGGCACGGCCGGCCCGGTACGGGGGCCGACGGCGAGCGGTAGCGGCGACCGGGCGCACAGGGCCTACGGCGCCGGACGGTGGCACAGTGGTGACATGCCCCGTCCCGGCCGCTCCGGCGCCCACGAGGACCCGGCCGCTGCCCTCGCAGCCGCGGTGGACCTCCTCGCGGTACTGCAGGCCAGGGGCCAGGACGGTGTGGAACCGGCCGTATCGCCGTCGCAGCTGCGGGCGCTGCTCGCCGTGGAGGGCGCCGAGGGCGTCAACCTGCGGACCCTGGGCGATGTGCTCGGCTCCCGCCCGCCGTCGGTCTCCCGGCTCTGCGACCGGCTGGAGGCCATGGGGCTGCTGACCAGGTCACCCCATCCGGCCCGGCGCCGTGAGGTGGAGGTACGGCTCACGCCGCAGGGGCGGGCACTCCTGGAGGAGCGGCGGGCGATCCGGGTGCGCGAGCTGTCGGCGGTGCTCGGTCGGATGACCCCCGAGGCGGTGGACGCGCTGGTGGCGGGCCTGGAGGCGTTCCGGGAGGCGGCCGCGGGCGGGTACCCGGCCGGCGCCCCGCCCGCGGCCGCGGACTGCTCCGCACCGGCGGTCCGGGCCTCCGTCCCCGACAGCGCCTGACGTCCGGGGGCCGCGGCGGCCGCCTCCGGTCCATGGGGGTGGTTCCGGGCCCGTCCACGGGATGACAGAATCATTGAGTTCATAAAATATTGCCCAACGGCAAATGATCACTCTAGGCTTGTCCGACGCAACCACGCGTCCGTCGGGCGTCCGCCGTCCGAGATGAGAAGGGACAGACGCGACGCCATGGTGAGCATTCCCGGGCTCGGGACCCACCCCCCGGCCGCCCGCACACCGCAGCCGCCGGTGGTCGAGCCCCGGCAGGAGTCCTCCGGGAGACCGGACGACTCGCTGGCGCTGTGGAACGGCCGGCCCCCGTACGTCCTGCTCATCGAGGACGACGAGGGCGACGCCGTGCTCGTCGAGGAACTCGTGGAGGACAGCGGGGTCGAGGTCCGCCTCGGCCGGGCCCGCTCCCTCGCCGACGCCCTGTGCCTGCTGGAGGCCGAGGCCCCCGAGTGCGTCCTGCTGGACCTGCACCTGCCCGACGCCCAGGGCCTGGACGGGCTGAAGAAGGTCCTCGCCGTGTCGGCCGAGGCGGCGGTCGTCGTCCTGACGGGCCTGTCGGAGGAGCGGGCGGGACTGACCGCCGTCGCCGCCGGCGCCCAGGACTACCTGGTCAAGGGTCGCGTCGAGGCCGACGTCTTCATGCGGGCCATCCGCTACGCGATCCAGCGCAAGCGCACCGAGCTGGCGGCTGTCGCCCTCCAGGCGGGCAAACTGCGCGCCGAGGAGAACGCGCGCCTCGAACGCGGCCTGCTCCCCACGCCGCTGCTGCTCGACGACGCGGCCGACGCCGTCACCGTCTGCGCCCGCTACCAGCCCGGACGCGCCCAGACGCTGCTCGGCGGGGACTTCTACGACGTCGTCCAGACCCCCGACGGGGCCACGCACGCCGTCGTCGGCGACGTGTCCGGCCATGGCCCCAGCGAAGCGGCGCTCGGCGTGTGCCTGCGCGTGGCCTGGCGCTCGTTCGTCATGGCCGGCGCCCGCGGCGCCGACCTGCTCGGGCTCCTGGAGCGGATCCTGCTGGCGGAACGCTCCAGCCCCGAGATCTTCGCCACCCTCGTCTGCCTGGCCCGTCCCGCCGGTACCCACGCCGTCTCCGTCCAGCGCGCCGGGCACCCCGGATTCCTCGTCCGGTCCGCGGCCGGCGTGGAGCTGCGCACCGTGCCGGGAGGGCCCGCCCTGGGCATACTGCCGGGCTGGGGCCCCGGCTGGCCCGTCACCGAGGTGCCCGTGGAGGCGGGCGGCGCCGTGATGCTCTTCACGGACGGCTTGATCGAGGGGCGCATCGGCCCCGGCTCCGACCGCCTCGACGAGACGGGCCTGCTGGAGATCGCCCGCAAGCACGCCGACCTGCCCGCGGAACCGTTCGTCGACACCCTCATCCAGACGGCGCAGGGCCTCGCCGCGGACTGGGGCGGCCTGGCCGACGACGTCGCCGTTCTCCACCTCGAATGGAACTCCTCCACGTGACCTCTCCCGCACAGCCCCCCGAAACCCCCGGCGGACGGGCCCCGGAGCGCCACGGGCCGAGCCTCCAGGTCTGGCTGACCAGCGTGCTGGTCGTGCTCGCCCTCATGGTCGTCGGCACGGGCGCGCTCGGCGCGGCCCTCCTGTCCCACACCACGACGGCCGGCAACCGGCTCGTCGACGGGATCCTGCCCGCCCAGGGCGACGCCCTGCGGCTGGAGACGGCCCTGCTAGACCAGGAGACCGGGGTCCGCGGCTACCTGCTGGCCCACGAGCCCGCGCTGCTGGAGCCGTACGAGCGCGGTCTGGCCAACGAGACCGAGGCCGCCCGGCGCCTGGCGACGGTCCCCGACGGGGACCACGACGGCGTACGTGCCGACCTGGCCGCCGTGCAGGAAGCCGCCCGGACCTGGCGCGAGCAGTTCGCGACCCCCGCCATCGCCTCCGTGGAGAGCGGCTCCGCCCCGCCGTCCCTCCAGTCCGGCAAGGACCGCTTCGACGAGGTCCGCCGCCGGATCACCGCCCAGCAGGCACATCTGGACCGCATCCAGGCCGACGCCCGCACCACCTTCGGCGAAGCACGCTCGCAGCGCGACCACATCCTGCTGGCGATCGTCGTGGCCTTCCTGCTGGCCAGCTCCGCCCTCGCCGTCCTGCTCCACGTGGGCGTGCTGCGGCCGCTGGCCCTGGTGCGCACGGCCTCCCAGCGCGTCGCGTACGGGGCCTTCGAGGAGGAGATCCCTCTGCGCGGCCCCTCCGATCTGCGGGCCCTGGCCCGTGCGGTGGAGGCCATGCGGCACCGGACCGTGGCCGAACTGAAGGCGTCGCGGCGCAATGCCGAGCGGCTCGACCGCATCGCCGCCGAACTGGACGCGCAGGCGGTGGAGCTGCGCCGCTCCAATGCGGAGCTGGAGCAATTCGCGTACGTGGCCTCGCACGACCTGCAGGAGCCGCTGCGCAAGGTGGCCTCCTTCTGCCAGCTGCTGGAGAAGCGGTACGGGGACCGGCTCGACGAGCGCGGCGCCCAGTACATCGGGTTCGCCGTCGACGGTGCCAAGCGGATGCAGGTGCTCATCAACGACCTGCTGACCTTCTCCCGGGTGGGCCGGGTCCAGGACGCGCGCGAGACGGTCGCGATGGACGCCCCCCTGGACCGCGCGCTGCGCAACCTGGCCACCGCCGTGGAGGAGAGCGGCGCGGAGGTCACCCGGCCCGAGCGGCTCCCGGACGTGGTGGGCGACCCGACGCTCCTGACGATGCTGTGGCAGAACCTGGTGGGCAACGCCGTCAAGTTCCGCTCGCCCGACCGCGCTCCGCGCGTCGAGGTCGCCGTGGCCGACGGCCCCGACGCGGAGCCGGGCTTCCACACCTTCACCGTCACCGACAACGGCATCGGAGTCCCGGCCGAGTTCGCCGAGAAGGTCTTCGTCATCTTCCAGCGGCTGCACGGCAGGGAGACCTACGGCGGCACCGGGATCGGCCTCTCGCTCTGCAAGAAGATCGTCGAGCACGCGGGTGGGCGCATCCGGATCGACACCGAGCACCGGGAAGGCACCCGGATCGTCTTCACCCTGCCCGTCGTCGTCGCCGCCCCCGCCGCCGCTGCTGCCCCCGACACCGCCGCCCCCGACACCGCCGCCCCCGGCGCGGCCGTGACCGCGGCGGACGGCGCCGGTGCCGAGCCGCCCGCCCCCGTACCCACCGAAGGAACCCCCCGATGAGCACTCCCGCAGACCGGCCCCAGGCCACCCCCGCCGAAGTCCTGCTGGTCGAGGACGACGCGGGCGACGAGTTGATGACCCGAGAGGCCTTCGAGGACAACAAGATCGGCAATGTGCTGCACGTCGTGCGGGACGGTCTGGAGGCCCTGGACTTCCTGTACCGCCGCGGTGAGCACGTCAACGCCCCGCGCCCCGACCTGATCCTGCTCGACCTGAACCTGCCCAAGTACGACGGACGGCAGGTCCTGGAACGGATCAAGACGGATCCGGAGCTGAAACACATCCCCGTGGTCGTGCTCACCACCTCGGCGGCCGAGGAGGACATCCTGCGCAGCTACAAGCTGCATGCCAACGCCTACGTGACGAAGCCGGTGGACCTCGACCAGTTCATCCGGGCGATCCAGCAGATCGACGACTTCTTCGTCACCGTGGTCAAGCTTCCCCGCGCATGGTGAGGCGGCCGGGGGCCGGGCCGGTGACAGGACGCAATCGTTCGGGAATGCGAACGGAAAAGTGGGGAACACGGACGTGAGCAGCATGGACGCGTACGACGCCGAGGCACGCAGCCGCGTCGAGACCCGCTCCGACGGGGACGTACGCATCGTCGTGATGGCGGGTGAGTTCGACATGGACAGCGTGGCCGGTCTGCGGACCGCGATGGATCCCACAGCGCCCGGTGTGGCCCGGTTCGTCCTGGACGTCGCCGGGGTGACGTTCGTGGACTCGACCGCGCTCAGCGTCATGCTGCAGCCCGCGTTGGACCGGCCGGTGGTCCTGGCGGGGGCCGTGCCGAGCCGTCTGGCCCGGCTGCTGGAGCTCACCGGTGCAGATCTGGCCTTCGCCACCGCGCCCAGCGTGGCCGAGGGCACGGTCATGATCGTCCCGTCCCGAGAGGGCTGAAGGGCGTTCGTTCCCACGAGGAGGGGAACGGTGCTGTACCACGCCGCTACGAGCGACACCAGGACGAGCCCCGGCGCACCGCGCACCGGCGGCACCGGCCTGCGGATCGCCGTCACCGACGCCGTCAGCACCGTTCCCCCGTCCCCGCCGGCCCGTCCGGCCGATGCGGCGACGGGCCGGGGCGGTTACGGGTGGCCGCTGATACACCGCCTCACGCGGAGCACGCGGATCACCCCCGCAGCGCACGGCGGCAAACGCATCGAGGTCGTCGTCCCGCTCGAAGGCGCGGCCGACTCCCAGGGAGATCCCCGCCCGGTGTGACAGCCCGACCGGTGTGACCCGCTACCGGTTTGAGATCCGGGATTCCGGCCATACGGGCGTCGAACGGTCTTCGGCGTCCGCCGCGGTCTGCGCCCCGACACCGGTCGGTGCGCAGACCGCGGTGTGCCGGGGCGAGAGGGGGAACTCGTATGACCACACCCGAGGAGGACGCGCCCGCGTCCGTAAGCGGCAGCGGACCCGAGGGGCGTACGGGCCTGGGGCGCGACGCGGTGCTCGCGCTCGGGCTGCTCGGCACCGCCGTCGCAGGCGTGGCCGCATTCCTGAAGGCCGCCCCGGCGGGCGGGGTGAGGCTCCCGATGACGCTGATCGCCGCCCTGGCCGTGCTGCTGCTGGGCGCGCTCCTGGCGAAGTGGAGCTTCGCGCCCGTCCGGCGCCGGCCCGGCGGCCCGCCGCCCGTCGGGTACGCGGAGGCGCCCGTGGACCTTCCCGAGGTCGGGTGTGACGCCCTCGACCACGCCGCGGTCGACGCCGACGGCTTCGAGCACGCGGTGGCCGCCCTGTGCGCACGGGACGGCTGCACCCCGGTGGAGGTGGTGGGCGGAGCGGGCGACCTGGGCGCCGACGTCCTCGCGACGACGGCGGACGGGCGACGCGTCGTGCTCCAGTGCAAGCACTACGCCGAGGACAACCGGGTCGGCTCGCAGGACCTCCAGCGCTTCGGCGGAACCTGCTTCGCGGTCCACGAGGCCGACGTCGCCGTCATCGTGACGACCAGTTCCTTCACCGCGCCCGCCGCCGAGTACGCCGACACCTGCGGGATAGTCCGCGTCGACGGCGAGGCGCTGGCCGCCTGGACCGCACAGCAGGCCCCTCCCCCGTGGGAGTCCGGCGCCGGCGCGCCCGTATCCGTCCCGTCCACCCCTGCCCGAGGAGCCACGTCATGACCACCACCACCGACACCGTCACCACCGCGGCCGACGTCGCCGACCGGGCCGAGGAGCGCATCCACCGCATCCGCCGCCGCCTCGAACGCCTCATCGGCATCGCGGCGACCGAGGGGAACTCCGTACGTCCGTTGCGCAACGGCGACGAGATCTTCGCCTCGATGCTCGACGCCATCTCCGGCGCCCGGCACACCGTCGACATGATGACCTTCGTCTACTGGAAGGGCGACATCGCCCGCCGGTTCGCCGAGGCCCTGGCCGAGCGGGCCGGCAACGGCGTGCGCGTGAGGCTGTTGCTGGACGGCTTCGGCAGCCGCCTGATCGAACAGGACCTGCTGGACCGGATGAGCACGGCCGGGGTGGACGTCGCCTGGTTCCGCAGACCCGTCTCCCTCTCCCCGCTCAAGCAGAACCACCGCTGCCACCGCAAGGTCCTCGTCGTCGACGAACGGACCGCCTTCACGGGCGGCGTCGGCATAGCCGAGGAGTGGTGCGGCGACGCCCGCAACCCCCACGAGTGGCGCGACACGCACGCCGAGGTCCGCGGGCCGGCCGTCGACGGCATCGCCGCGGCGTTCGCCCAGAACTGGGCGGAGTGCCATCCCGAACTCTTCGACGACCGCGACCGTTTCGTGAGCCACGAGCCGGCCGGCTCGGCGGTCGTCCAGGTGGTGCGCGGCTCGGCCGCCTTCGGGTGGCAGGACATGCAGACGCTGATGCGGGTCGTCCTGGAATCGGCGGAGGAGCGCGTGCGGCTGGCGACCGCGTACTTCGCCCCCGACGACTACTTCGTCGAGCTGCTGTCCGCCACCGCCCGCCGGGGCGTGACCGTCGAGATCCTGCTGCCCGGCCCGCACACCGACAAGCGGGTGTGCCAACTGGCGGGGCAGCACCACTACGAGGCGCTCACCGCCGCCGGGGTGCGCATCCACCAGTACCAGCCGACGATGATGCACGCCAAGATCCTGACGATGGACGGGGTCGTCTCGCTCATCGGCTCGTCGAACTTCAACCGCCGCTCCCTCGACCACGACGAGGAGGTCATGCTGGCCGTCATGGACCCGGCCGTCACCCGCACCCTCGACGAGCACTACGACGAGGACCTCCGGGCCAGCACGCGCATCGCTCCGGGACGCTGGCGCCGCCGCTCCGTGCTCCAGCGCGCCCGGGAACTCTCGGTCCGGCCGCTGCGCCGCTTCCTGTGAGGCGGCGCCCCCTGCGAGGCGCGCGGGGACGACCCCAGGAGGACGGCTTCGATCTGCTGCTGCAAACGAGCTCAGATCGCGCACCGATGGGCTTCCCGCGCGCCGGTCTGTGCGCGTGAGACCGACTCACGGAAGGCTGGCGCCATGCGGAAACTGATCTACGGCATGAACCTGACCCTGGACGGCTACATCGCCGCACCCGGCGACGACATCGGCTGGAGCGTGCCGAGCGACGAGCTGTTCCAGTTTTGGTCCGACCAGTTGCAGGCGACCGACCTGTCGCTGTACGGGGGCAAGCTGTGGCAGACGATGAGCTCCTACTGGCCGACCGGCGACCAGCAGCCCAACGCCACCCCGGCGCATGTCGAGTTCGCGCGCCGCTGGCGGGAGATGTCGAAGGTGGTGTTCTCCTCGACGCTCGACGAGGTCGGCTGGAACACCCGCCTGGTCACCGGCGACGCGATCGCCGAGATCACCCGGCTCAAGGCCGAGGACGGCGGCCCGATGGACATCGGCGGCGCGACGCTCGCCGGGGCGGCCATGCGGGCCGGGCTGGTCGACGAGTACGTGCTGGCCACCGCGCCGGTCCTGGTGGGCGGCGGCACGCCGTTCTTCAGCACGCTGGACAACTGGGTGAACCTGAACCTGGTGGAGACGCGGACGCTTCCCTGCGGCGTGATCCTGACCAGGTACGAGACGAGGCGCTGAGCACCCGTCACGCGACTTCACGATCACCGCCCCCTCCAGCCGCCGTCGACTGCTGGAGGGGGGGCGGTGAGGAGCGGCCGGGCATGAGCCCCCGGCAGGGAGGGGTCGCGGGTTCAGCTCGCCTGTTCAGGGTGTCAGTTCCCGAAGATCCCTGTGCGGGGAAGATTCGGCCACCTCGTGGTCGGCGTAACCGAGCATCCTGGGCCGGCTCGCGCCCAGGACCGCGAGCGCGTTGGCGAGTTCGGCGGCACGGTGAAAATAGCGCCGGCTTGCCGTCCCCGCCCTCCGAGCAGTTCAGTAGAGAGGTTCCACCTCTATGACCCTGTCGAGCAAGCTGGGCGAGCGCGACGAGTTCTCCGGTTCTCCCGGCGGGGGTGTCGAGCACATGGGCGCACTGCGACCGGACCCTGGCGCCGTACCCAGCCCTCGGGACCTGTTGTTGGGAGTGCCCCCACCTGGCGAATACACAGAGTGATGACAGAAGGGGAGGCCTGCCGAGCAATGCGGTCGGTCAGCTGGCGAAACCGCCGTCGTCAGGGGCCTGTCGCTCCGGGCGGGGCTGCCCGAAGCGACGGACGCCGATGCCGTCAATGTTCGTGGTCCAGCACCGAGGTAAGCCGAAGGGCAGCGGGGTGATCTTGGCTTCCTGAGTGCTCGTCGGGACCTTGCGGCCCAGCCGTCGTTGGCGCGTCCACGGCCTAAGCGGCGCCCTTCTTGTCGTTGATCTGGAAGGTGATGACGTCGACTTCGTCGGTTCCCGCCAGATCCGGGTAGTGGCCCTTGAGAGCCTCCCGGAGTTCGGCTGCGGTCGTCAGCCCTTCAGCTTGGGCGTCCCCGTCGGTGAGGTCACTGACCAGACAGTGCCTGATGCCGGTCACCTCTGCCGCCAGGACGACTTCGGGGTCGCTCTCGAACACCAGCCGTGCCGGGCCGAGCTGCGCCGGGTCCCGGAAACGGGTGGTCTTGGTCTTGGCGCCGGAGCGGACGACTTCGAGGTAGCGGGGGTTGAACCGGATGATCGGGGGACCGGACGTCTCGGGGTCTTCGTAGAGCGATGGGTCGAGACCGTTCATGCCCGCCTCCGGGGTCCATCGCTGAACCAGCGGCATCAGGTCGGCGGCGAGCACGGACCTGAGCCCCGCGGGGGTGGGCACGATGACGCGCATGGTGGGGTAGTAGTCCACGAAGACCTGCCGATCGCGCCCGCACGGGCCGATGACCCCGCGCCCGTGGTTTCCCACGGCGACGATGCAGCGCATCTGGCGGGCGCCCTGGGCCCGCGCAGCTCCCAGAGCCACGAGTTCGGCGCAGGGGCCGCCGGTGAAGTGGTAGAGGTTCACGCCAGCGAACATCCGGTAGTCGGCGGCCATGACCGCGGCGCCGACCGTGTGGATCCCGTCTTCGTCGGGCCCGGCGTCGGTATGCGCGTCTATGGTGCGGCGTGCCAGCTCTACGAGCTCACGCTCGTCATCATCGAGAGCTCGTGCAGATGACGGGACGTACACCTTTTTGACCTTCCCTTCGTCCAGCAGTCACCCAAGAGCATTCCATGCCACGCAGGCGGGCTCCACAGGGTTTCGGCTTGCCTTGGCCGGACCATGAGAGGAGAGCATCGTCAGGGGCCGTCCGCTGGAAGGCGAAGCGTGCTGTCGTAGGGGCCGGGCGGGATGTGGGGGAGATACCCGAGGTGATCGTGGGGGTGCGCGCGGCTGCCCTGACGATGCGGGATCGGTCAGGGGTGGTGTGTGCGGGTCAGCGCAGGGTCTGTGCCAGGTGAACCAGCGAAACCACGGCGTTCGGAGGGGACTTCACCACCTCCTCGCCGGTGTCTGAGTACCGGTAACGAGACGCTTGTCGGTGGAGCGTTGCAGGCCGTGGCCATGCTCCGGCTCGTCCTGGATCCGGAAACCCTGACCTACGCCCTCAACTTCGCCGAAGCCAGCCAGGTCCCCACACGGCGGGATCTACTCCTGGCCCGCTGTCGCCGCGGCCGACTGGACGGGGCAGCGAGTGCACGACCCCCTCACCGCATGCACCACCGGCCCCCGATCCGACGTCGCCGAAGCCGCCACCAACGCCCTCGCCGGGAACTACGGAACCTACCGACCTCTGCAGCAGGCTCCGCACCCCAGGTTCGTCGCGCACCCGGGCCTTCTCACCGGAAGATCTGCTGCCGGACCCGTGGGTCCCCCCGAGAACCGTTCAGGATCCCGGCCGCCGGCGCCCTGCGCCCGCTGCGCGGTCCGGATGCGGCCAGGTTGGGGCTCGACGAGGACGATCAGGAGCATGGGCCTCTTGGTGTCCCCTGCCGGGAGGCGGATCGCTGTCCGTGGTGGGGTGCCGGGGCCCGTTCAGGTGGTGGCCGGCGGGTTCGAGGGGCCGGCAGCGTTGCGGTATTCGGCGTTGATGCGCTGGGCCTCTTCGAGCTGGTCTTCCAGGATGATGATGCGGCAGGCGGCCTCGATGGGGGTGCCCTGGTCGACGAGTTCACGGGCGCGGGCGGCGATGCGGAGCTGGTAGCGGGAGTAGCGGCGGTGTCCGCCTGCCGAGCGCAGCGGGGTGATGAGGCGGGCTTCGCCGATGGCGCGGAGGAAGCCCTGGGTGGTGCCGAGCATTTCGGCGGCCCGGCCCATGGTGTAGGCGGGGAAGTCGTCGTCGTCGAGACGGTCGAACGAGTCGTCTGCTGTCATGGAACCTCTCTCGTGGAACGCGTGGAGGGGCCCGGGAGCATGTTGCTCCCGGGCCCCGAAGGAACTGCTACACCATCTGCCGGCCCTGATTGCGTGCCGGCCTTCTGTATCCGTCCGCCCGACCTGAGCTTCGCCGGGTTTGCGGGGATCGCGGTTGCTTGACCGGAGACCACCTCACTATCGATGTCCTGCGGTACCCGGACTCGCGTGGCGTCCGGGCGATCCTGATGGCGCCTGGTTCCTCCGTTCTTTCCTCGGTGGTCAACTGCTTGCCAAACGGGGGACTGCGTACTGCTGATACTGCGAACTGCGGGTACTGCCGGTGTTGCGTACTGCTCGTGGCCTCTTCCAGCGCCACGTTTCGGCAGCCAGCCCCGTTGCCCATCCTGCGTCTGCTCTGGCTTGGAACCCCACTGCCGAACCTCCCGGTGCGCGCGTCCGCAGCCGACGCCTTCACCGAGGTACTGCTCACTCAACTTCACTGCTGGCTACTGCCTATTGCTGGTACTGCAACCACTGCGTTGACTGCCTTACTGCTGCGGCGGCCCCTGATCACTGCGGGCCACCCGGTGCGGTCACCAGTCCCGTCGCCGTCCCGCAACCACCCTGGCTTCGAAACTCCGTCACCGCACCGTCCTGCGCACTGCAACTGCGGGTACTGCGGTCCTGCTGCCTGGCAGTTCGTCTCTGCCGGGCCCGTCGATCTCTTCGAGCTACGTGAGAAACCATAACCACGCCACGGCCTAATGTCTACTCTGGCGAGCATAGATTTTTATGTGTGGTGTCGAGAGGTATTCGACGCACAGAGGATGCGTCACCTGTGAGGCCATGCCCGAGCCGGCCTCGCCCCGGTCCTGACCTCCCCGGGTCAGGACCATCCGGCGTTCGGGTGTACGCGGCAGCTTCAAGGCGGACGCGGACCGAGGTTCAGCGCCCCTGTGTCGGCGGGGCCGGGGCCCTCTCGCGGCGCCGGCCCCGCTCCGTCTTCACGCTGTGGCGGCTTCCTCAGGCAGCGGCAGGCTCGGGGCGGCGCAGTTCTGCCTGCCCGAAGAGGAGGGCGTAGCCGGTGGGGAGCCGGTGCACGATGCGGGCGGCGAGGTCGGGCCCGGTGAGGCGGGTGACAGCGGCGAGAACGGCGCCGGTGTCCCAGCGGGCTGTCGCCGGGGTGGCGCCGGTACGGGCGGCCAGGTCCTTGACGAAACCCCAGCCCGTGAGCGGCTCGCCATCCGGTACCGAGGCGGTGAGAGCGAGGGCGGCCTCAACCGGCAGACACCGTGCCAGGTCGACGCGTTCATCGCCGGTCAGCTGGCGGCCGAGGGCGGCGAGGACCTGGCGGACGGCTACCGCGGCGCGTTCGCGGGTGGGGTAGGCGCCTTCATAGCGCACGCGTTCCAGCATCTGCTCGAACGTCATGGATGTCTGGGGAAAGTGCGCTCGAGGCTGGTCGTACATGGCTTCGCATGCCTTTCTCTGCGAAGGTCCGGCCGGGCCCGGGGTGGGCCCGGGCCGGGGCCGGGGGTGGTCAGGTGGGCTGGGGGTGGCCGAAGAGGAGGTCGTAGCCGTGTGGGAGCTGAAGGAGGACCTCGCGGGTGAGGACATCGCCCGCGGTGGCCGCTGCTGTGGACAGGACGGCGCCGATGTCCCACAGGGCCGTCTTCTCGGTGGCGCCCTCGATCCAGGCGGCGGTCGCACGGACGAACCGCTCCGGTGAGAGCGGCTCCGCCGCCTGCAGCGGGTTCAAGAGGATCAGGGCGTACGTCTCCGGGAGGCGGGCGGCGAGCTCGGCCCGAACCGTGCCGACGAGGTGTGCGCCGAGCAGAGCCAGGACGACGCGGGCGACCCGGTCGGCTTCCTCCGGGGTCGCGTACTCGCCGCGTTCCTGGACGTGGGCCAGGAACGACTCCCTGCGTATCGACATCACGTCACCTCCGGTGAAGGGGTGAAGGAGCGAAGGAGTGAAGGGGGAAAGGGTACGGAGGGCGGGTGCCGGAGGGGGAAAACGGCTCTCCCGCCCTCCGTGACCGGCTGAGGGGGGACGGTTCAGCCGGAGATCTGCTTGCGGCCGGATCCGGCGCCGATGCTGACCTTGCGGGGCTTTGCGCGCTCGGCGATCGGGATGCGCAGGGTGAGGACACCCGCGTCGTAGTCGGCCTGAATGCGCTCGGTGTCCAGGGTGTCCGCGAGGACGATCTGGCGGGAGAAGACGCCCAGGGGCCGCTCGGAGAGCTCCACCTTCACGGAGTCGGCCCTGGCTGCCGGGCGGCGCTCCGCCTTCACGGTCAGCATGTTCCGCTCGACGTCGATGTCGATCGCCTCGGTGCTCACACCGGGCAGGTCGAAGGCGATGACGTACTCGTCGCCCTCGCGGTAGGCGTCCATCGGCATGACCGACGGCTTCGACCAGGTCCCGGACGTACCCGACAGCTGCTGGACGATCCGGTCCATCTCGCGGAACGGGTCGGTGCGCATCAACATCGCGAAACACCTCCAGTTGGTTCAGGCAGAAACTGCCAATGCGCTTCAACGTGCTTCCGTTGTAGCATGTCATCGAAATGATGACAAGCAGGGTGTCATCTGGAGGATGACAAAGCGACGGAGAGTCCCATGAACGAAGGCCCCACGCCGGCCGTACCGGTTTCCTTCCTCGCCGCCGCCGCGGCACTGGAAGCCATCGATCAGTCCGTGAAGGACGCGCAGCGATCCTCCGCCCGGATGCCGATCACCGCGGAGCCACCCGCTCCCGACCCGGGCCCGCACCCGGCCCTGGCGGCCCTGCTGATGCTGCGCGAGGTCCGCGAGCAGCTCGCCGGCTGGGAGAGCGGGCTGATCGAAACCGCCCGCGGACAGGGCGCGAGCTGGGCCGACCTCGCCGGCCCCCTCGGGGTCGCCAGCCGCCAGGCCGCCGAACGCCGCTACCTGCGGCTGCGCCCCGGCACCCCCGGATCCACCGGGGAAGAGCGTGTCCAGGCCACCCGCGACACCCGCGCCGCCGAACGCACCGTCACCGCCTGGGCCCGCGACAACGCCGCAGACCTGCGCCGCCTCGCCGGACAGATCACCGCCCTCACCGACCTGCCCGCCAGTGCCGAAGACGCGGTCGGCGAGCTGAACCTGGCACTCGCCGACAACGACGCCGCCCGCCTCGTGCGCCCCCTGACCGCGACCCGGGCCTACCTGCGGCCCCGGACCGGCGACCTCGCCGAACGCCTCGACGCCCTCACCCGGCGGACCGAAGAGCTCCGCCAGGACACCCGCGACCAGCGCAGCACGTAGGCAGGGCGCACACGCTCCCGTGGGACGTCGGACCAGGTGCGGGGCAGGGCGCCCCTGGAAACGGCTGGGACCCCTGCGGGACTCGGACAGCTCGTCGTGCACCCCGGCGTCGCGGTCCCGAGCACCGGGGCACGGTGCCCGACGCCGGTGAACATCGGGACAGCGAGTGGCGTGGAGGTTGATCCTGCCCCGGTCGGCGCGAGCGCACGAGGGTTTCCTTCACGGGCGGGGAACCGGGCCGACGCCGGTGTGGTCATCGGTTGCGGGGAGCGTTTGCCGGTCGGCGAGACGCGCCGAGTTCCGAAGGAAACGCGCTAGCCGGCCTTCTCGAAGGTGCCCAGCCCGTTGGTGTCCAGGTACTCCACGCGCATCCGGCCGTCGGTGAAGGTCACTCCGGTGCGTCCGACCGCGTTCTCGCCGGCGGTCTCGAAGCTGAAGGTGTTCCCGTCGTAGTGGGTGAGCGGGTAGTTCTGCGGCTCGGGTCCCAGGTGCAGGACCAGTCCGCCGTCCGGGCCGGCGGTGACGGCGGCCCGCCCGTAGAACGGGTTGGTGTACGTACCGGTGTACGCACTGTCCGAGCGGGCCGGCTTCGGGTTGGCGGGCGGCTTGGCGTAGTCCGTGTCCGAGCCGCCCTCGTTGAGCTGCTCTTCGTAGGACTTGGCCACCACGGGCAGCCAGTCCCGGGTGGGCTTGCCGTGCTCGGCGGTGTCGAAGAAGTTCAGGGCGATGGTGTCGGGGAGGCCCGAGGGGGCGCCGTTGGTCAGCACCACGATGGCGAGCTTCTCGGCGGGGAGCAGGGTGACGTTGGTGTTGGTGCCGAGTGCGAAGGCGCCGGAGTGGCTCAGGCGCAGCCTGCCGTGGTCGTCGTAGCGCACGTTCCAGCCCAGGCCGTAGTAGCCGGGCTGGGCGTTCGGTTCGGCGGCGGGTTGGCTGATGCTGTGCGGGATGTGGGTCTCGGCCAGGCCGGCGCTGTTGATGACCTGCTTGCCGTCGATCTTTCCGCCGCCCATCTGGAGGCGCAGCCAGCGGGCCATGTCCCGGGCGTTCGAGCTGACGCCGCCGGCCGCGGTCTGCGCGTCGGCATCGCGGACGTGGAGGGGCTTCCAGGTGCCGTCGGCGGTCTTGACGTGGGTGAGGGCGCGGTCGGCCGCCTTCTCGTAGTCGCTGAAGCGGGAGCTGGTGTGCGTCATCCCGGCGGGCTTGTACAGCAGGTCGTCGGAGAGCTTGTCCCAGGGCACACCCCTGGCCTTGGCAACGGCCTCGGCGGCCGCGGTGAAGCCGAAGTTGGTGTACGCGTAGCTGGTGCGGAACGGGCTGAGGGGCTCGTAGCGCAGGTGGGACAGGATGTACGACTGGTCGTAGCCCAGATCCTCCAGGAGGTCTCCGGAGTGGTCGGGCAGGCCCGAGCGGTGCGAGAGCAGGTCGGCCGCCGTCACGTGCGAGCTGACCCAGGGGTCTTTGAGAGTGATGCCCTTGAGCGGGTCGTCGAAGCCGTCGGCGCCGAGGGCCTGGGCCAGGACGGTCGTGGCCACCGGTTTGGAGACCGAGGCGAGCTGGAAGACGGTGTCCGGGCCGACCTTCTCGCCAGGTGCCTCGGTGTTGCGGACACCGAAGCCCTTGAGGTAGACGACCTTGTCGTCGTGGACCACGGCCACCGAGACACCGGGCACCCCGGTGCGCCGTATGCCGTCCTTCACCTGCGTGTCCAGTGTGTTCAGGGCCCTGGACACGTCGAGGCCGCCGGGGCTTGGCGACGGTGCGGCGGCGGCACCGGTCCCGGCCGCGAGGGCGAGGCCGGCGGCCACTGCCAGCGCCCTGCGCTTGCTGTTACGTCGCATACGTCCATTGAACGCTGGCGCAGCATGGGGCGCCTGGGCAGAGCCCGGGCCGCGACCTGGGCGGACGGGGAGGACGGGGAGGACGGGGAGGACAGGCGCAGAAGCCGGAGGGCGGTGGTGGCGGTACGGCCGACGCGTGCTGCCGCTGATCCGGCCCGAGTCCCGCGGGACAGGTGCCGGACCGGCGACTCCGGCGAGTCCGGCGAGTCCGGCGACTCCGACGACTCCGGCGAGTCGGCCCGCGGTCCCGAAAGGGCCCGTGTCCCCGTACCGGTCAACCCTGACGATCGTCGGGGTACCGGGCTGTCCTTCGGCCAGGGCCCCCGGCCGACGGTGTTCCTACCGTCGGCTGCATGGAATCGATCAAGCGGTACGGGTGGGGTCGGCGACTGCCGGTGGCGGTCGCGTCGGCCGGGGCGGGGGCAGCGGCCGTGGTCTGGCCGGCACCCGACGGCACACTGGGCACGGACGAACCGGTGCACGTCACAGCGGGCCTCTCGGCGAGGACCTACCGGGCGCTGACCGGGAGCGTGGCGGACGGGCCGGCCTGGGCGGAGACCGCCCTGGAAGCGGCGAGCGAGGGCACTTTGCTGCTCCTGGGCCTGCTCATGGCCTGCGTCGGCTGGAGCGCCCTTCGCCGCCGAGACGCGCCGGGCCTGGCCGGGGTGGCAGTGGCCGCCGCCGGGACGGTCGTCGCCTACGGGCTCAGTGAGGCGATCAAACTCCTCGTCGCCGAGGAACGTCCGTGCCGGGCCCTGCCAGGGGTCTCGGCCCTCGCATCGTGTCCCGAGCCGGGCGACTGGTCGTTCCCCAGCAACCACGCCACCCTGGCAGTGGCGTTGGCGGTTGGTGTGATCTTGGTACGTCCTCGGCTCGCGGTCCTGGTGCTGCCGGTGGCCGGGGCGGCCGCCCTGTTGCGGGTGCTGGTCGGGGTGCACTATCCGCACGACGTCCTGGCGGGCACGGCGGTCGGTGCAACGGCCGTGGCGACGGTGTGGCTCCTCGTACTGCCGACTGCCGTAAGGGCGGTGTCAGCTTTCCTCGTACGTCAGCCGGTCGGACGGCACCGGGACCACGCCGGCCTCGTGCGCGACCACGGCCGCCGCGGCCCGGTTGTCGACGCCGAGGCGGGCGAGGATCGAGCTGACGTGGGCCTTCACCGTCCCCTCCGCCAGGCGCAGGCGGCGCGCGATCTGCCCGTTGGAGAACCCGCTGCCGAGGAAGCCGAGCACGTCCCGCTCCCGGGCCGTCAGTGCCTCGACGCGGGCGCGGGCCGCGGAACGTCGGCCGGCCTGGGCGCCCGCACCGCCGGCGGCGAGATGCGCGACGACCCGTGCCGCGACCTTCGGTGACAGGTAGGCGGCGCCGTCGGCAACCGCCCGGATACCGGTGATCAGCTCCTCCGGCTCGCCGGACTTGATCAGGAAGCAAGCGGCACCTTCGCTCAGGGCCCGCAGGATGTACTCGTCCTCGCCGAAGGTCGTCAGCATCACGATCCCCGTTCCGGGGACGGTCCTCCGTATCTCGGCGGCGGCTTCCAGACCGCCGGTCCCCGGCATCCGGATGTCGAGGACGGCCACCTGCGGGCGGTGGCGCTGGACCAGCTCCACCGCCTGGTGGCCATCGGCTGCCTCGGCGACGACGGTGATGCCGGGGTCGGTGGCGAGGACTGCGCGGACGCCCGCGCGGATCATGGGCTCGTCGTCGGCGATCAGGATCCGGATCATCGGACGGCCTTCCCGGTGTAGGTGTCGGTGGAGACCAGGCGGCCGGCCCGGAAGCAGAGACGGTAGATGTCCCCCGAGCGGTCGTCGAAGGGGTCGCCGGTCTGTACGTAGAACTCGCAGGCCGCATCCTGCAGTGCGGGCGTGGGCGCTGCGGGACGGCGGGTCGTCTGGCGCTCGGGCAGGTACGGCGCCACGTCCGCGCGTGGCTGGCCGATGTGCAGAAGGGCGTAGTCCTGGGGGGCGAGTACCGACTGCCGTGCCGTCACGGTGTCCCACGCCCGCACCCCGCCGATGAGCAACGCGGTGGTGCACAGCGGCACCAGGACGGCCGCGGCGGCGGTACGGCCCAGCCGGCGACGGGCACTGTGGTGCTCGGGAGGCAGTACGTCACCAGGATCATCGGGCTCGGCGCGGCGCGGCGGGGGCACGGCCCCGGGACGGTGCGGGAGCCTGGCCCGGACGGCGAACCCGCCGCGCTCGGGGCCGGATGTGAACGTGCCCCCGGCCAGTCGGACGCGTTCATCCAGGCCGATGAGCCCGAAGCGGTGGCCCTCGCCGGATGCGGAATCCCAGGACCCGTGTTCGGGACGGGCGGCGTGGTCATGATGGGCCGCAGACACGGTGGACACCGGCTCGTCCGTCACACTGACCTCGGTCCGTCCTTCGACGTGCCGGACGACGACGGTCGCCTGGTGCCCGGGCGCGTGCTTGGCAACGTTCGTCAGCCCCTCCTGGACGACGCGCTGCACGGCCCGCTCGACGACCAGCAGGGCGTCACCTGCAGCCGCTTCGCCTTCCACACGCAGCCGGACGTCGAGCCCCGCCGCGGCCGCCCGGTCCACCAGGCGTTCGAGTTCGGTGAGCCCGGCGCCGGGTTCGCTGAGCCCAGTTCCGATTTCGGACCCCGGAGCCAGATCCGACGGCTCGCGCAGGACACCGATCACCTCGCCGAGCCGGTCCACGGCGGCTCCCGCCCTGGCGCGGATGTCCCGGGCGGTGGCCCTGTGGTCCTCAGAAAGGCCGGGGGCCAGTTTCAGTGCCCCCGCGGACAGGGCGATGAGGCTGAGGTCGTGGCCGAGGAGGTCATGCATGTCCTGCGCGATCCGGGTCCGCTCGCGCAACCGGGCCTGCTCGGCGACCAGATGCTGTTCCCGCTCCAGCCGCGCGGCCCGCTCCCACCCGGCCCGCACCAGTTCGCGGGACTGGCGCAGGAACCGGCCCGCGAACCACGGCAGCAGCGCCGCCACGAGCAACAACCCGACGAACCGGCTCGCCCAGCCCAGCCACGCCGGCACCAGCAGCACAGCCACAACAGCGGCCGCGAGCACTGCGGCCAAGGCCGCCCCCGCGCTCCGGTTCCGCCCCGGCTGCCAGCCCGCGAGGAAGGCGCAGACCGCCGCCGGTACGCCCCACCACAGGGTGGCGACACCTGTGCCAACGGCCGCCACCGCCCCGATGAAGAGGCCTGCGGACAGTACCGGTGCCGGCACCCGGGCCTTGGTGATCAGTGTTCTCACGAACGCGACCCTACGGAACTCCGCGCCCCCGCGGCACCGACGAAGGTCCACTACCGCAGGCCCGGGATCCCATGCCTCTTGCCGAGCAGGCCGGATCAAGGACTGCTTGACCACCATGATGGGCAATCAGTCGCACTTGCGGTGCGGCGCGGCGCGAAGCCAAGGCCTCGTCAGGCCGGCCAACCGGCGGTCAAGGTCGCACAGCCGCAGGGTCCAGGTTGTGCGCCGGAGCGTCAGCGTGCCTCGCATCCGCATCGGGGAACGCCGCGCCAGGATGGGGAGGCCGAGGGCCCCGGTGCCCCGGCGGGAGGAGAGCGCGTTGATCACCACGCACGTCCAGCGTTACGGCACGGTCCTGGTCAGCGTCAACGGGACACTCGACGAGGACGGGGGCGCTGCGCTCCAGCGGGTGCTGGACGATGTCACCTCTGCCGAGCGGGACCTCATGGTCGACCTGCACGGCACGGTGTCCATGGACGCCGACGGCCTCCTGCAACTCCTGGCCCTGCACCGGCGGGCGGAGAGCCTGGGCCTGCGCGTCCTGGTCGTCGGCTGGCAGCCCCAGCCCCAGCAGCTCATGGCCGACGTCGCAGGTATCCGCGGACGCCACGCGGCCACTGGCGAGAGGTACGCTGTGGCGGGCTTTCGCCGGCTGATCGAGGAGCGGGCGCAGCGCGCACGAGACGCCTCGGATTTCGGTGCCGGGTGGCTGTCCGGCGTCTAACACGGCCGGGTCCGGTGCTCGCACAGACGGTTCCCAGTCCCCGGGGCCGGCGCCTCGCCATTCCACGAAGCCGGGGTCGGTGAGGTCGGCGTCCTCGGCGTTCTCCAGCCCGGCTGCGGCCAGGAAGACGCGGATGCCGGATGGCTGGTGGGCGACCCCGATGGCGGCCCCGGCCTGCTCCCCGGGCCGGGGGCCGTGTCGGCTGATGCAACACACGGCGGACAAGGCAGAAGGCCCCCGGATCCTCAAGGATCCGGGGGCCTTCTGCCTTCAGTAGCGGGGACAGGATTTGAACCTGCGACCTCTGGGTTATGAGCCCAGCGAGCTACCGAGCTGCTCCACCCCGCGTCGGTGAACCCCACTCTACGGCACCGCCGGGCCCTCTCCTGCCAAGTGATGACGTCCTCAGGTGTCCGGCGGCGCCGACGATGCGCGGCCGGCGGATCGCGAAGCGGGTGCGCTGCTCGGCACGGGAGACCGAGAACCAGAACTTCTCCAGCAGGACCCCCCTGTCCGGGGTCCCCTTCGACGGCGGTCCCGGCCGCTGACCTCTTGTCCAGGACACGGCCCGCTGCCGCCGGCCCGGCAAGCCGATGCGGGCTCCTTGAGGTGACACTTCGGCCTCTCCTTCGGGGCCAAACCCTGCGCAACCTGACGGTCAACACCAGTGCACGGCGGCGGCCCTCAATTTCTTGCGCATCGATGCCTGGAACACGAGTCCCCGCAGCTGAGCCCGCGCGGAACAAGCCGATAGGGACTGCCTTCGGGGACGAACCAATGTGACGTGTAGTCGGCGGGGACCGGTGGAGCGGTGCTGGGGGTCCGTGAGCATGCGCACGATCAACTCCGTGGTGGTGTACTCGAACCGGTCGCCCACGTCCTCACCGACCACCATCACACCACCGGCACCGCGCCGGCCCGGCCGCGCTCCGTTCACGGGGCAAAACTGTCGACCACACAGCCAACCCCGTCACGAGCTGCGTGAACCCCCACCGGACAGGCACGATCAACGGTCCTTGACCATCTGTACCCAGAAGCTGTCCCTCGTGCCGGAGTTGTAATCCGTGCTGTCCCACGCCGCCAAGCGGGACTTGCTCTTCAGGTGCAGTTGCACCACCTCCGTCGCGTTGTTCCATCCCTGGGTGAAGAACCGGAAGTTCCTGTCCGGGGTACTCTGCAGCTCGTTCGCCCTCCTGCTCCAACTACAGTCATGCGAGGCGTCGCCCTCGCATCTGGACCAGGCTTTCGCGTAAAGCTGGCAGTCCTCTCCGGGCCACACATCGATGCGGCTCAGCCTGCTGTCTGATGAACGCCATCTTCCCGAGAAGTCATTTGCGATACACAAGGCGGATGCGCTTTTCGCCGAGATGAACGTAACCGTGACCGAGAGGGACAGCGTCATGGCGGCCGTCACGAACAAGGCCATGATCCGGTGCAGGGAGCTGCCGGGAGAAGAGACATGTGTCATCGTGCACCTCCTTGGCGGGATGGCGGCACGGGGCGTCCAGCGGGCACACGGCGCGTCCAGTCACCTTCCCCAAGGGGGCGGGAGGGAGGCTCGTCTTCACTCCCTGTTCGCAGCCGAGCGAGCGCTAAGCATTCGGGCCCTCGGTATTTCCGTTGTCATGCCGTCATTACTTGCCGCCATCAATTCAAGGCCAGCACTCCTGGATCCTGATCGCAAGTCAGGAGACCTCGTTCCGCGCACCCTTCAATGATGAACACACCACAATATGGACCGATCAACGAAAGCGAATACGGGCCGAACCTCGGCACCAGGCAGTCCTTGCAATCGGTGCCACCGCCGGCGTTGAAGGAACAGGAGGACTGCGCGTTCCTCGATGTTCATGCTGCGGCCGGCAGGCGCGGGCGATCACGGCTTCGAGGCGACCCGTAGGGCCGCGGCCTCACGCCTCGGGCGGTGCCTCACTCTCCCGGCGCTGCCGTTGGCGGTAATTGCGCATGGACACCTGGGAGCCGCAGCCGGTACTGCAGTACAGCCCTGCCCCGTTGCGAGTGCGGTCGAAGAAACCGAAATGGCACGGGGGGTTGCGGCACGCCTTGATGCGGCCCCAGTCGCCGGTCTGCGCGAAGGTCGTCACCGCGGCCAGTACGGTTCCGAACACACCTGGCACCCCTGCCTGCGGCGACGCCAGCTCGACACCACGGGCTGTGACCACCGTCGCCAGCGGGTAGAGCGCACCTGCCCGCCGCAGGTGTTGCTCGGCGTGCTGGAGTGGCTCGCCCAGGCTCTCCTCTTCCCCCGAGTGCGCGAGCAGCAGGGTCACCAGGGCGTCACGCAGCTCGCGTGCGGCCGCGGCGTCGGCGTCGGTCGCCACGGTCTCGCCGCCGAACTCGTCGTGCTCCGCGAGCCACGCCGCGAACGAGTGCCCGTCCCCGAACAGCTCCCGCCGTCCGCCTCCGTCCGCGCGCGTGTTCACGAACGCGAGCACGGTCTCCACCGCGGGCATGACGGTGCGGGAACTGGGTTTCGCGGATTCGGCTGCAGCACTGCTCATCACCCCACCCTACATCAGCAAGACGAGGCACTAAGTCGCCTAACAGGCAACGTGTAGCGCCACCACGCTTGACGCGTTATGAGCTAACCGCTTACGGTCGCAACATGAACGGAACTTCAAACCAGCAGATCAGCCCCCGCACCTGGCTCATCACCGGCGCGACCTCCGGCATCGGCCGCGCACTGACCCTCCAGGCACTGGAGAACGGCGATGTCGTCTCGGCGATCGCCCGCGACACCGCTTCCCTGGAAGAACTGACCGAAGAGCACGGCGACCGCCTGCTCCTCATCCCGGCAGACGTGCGCGATGAGCAGGCCGTCCGGGAAGCGGTGGAGCGCACGCTCTCGCGGTTCGGCCGCATCGACGTGGTGGCCAACAACGCCGGCTACGGGCTCTTCGGAGCCGTCGAGGAAGCCTCCGACGCGCAAGTCCGCGCCGTGTTCGACACCAACGTCTTCGGCGTACTCAACGTGCTCCGCGCGACGCTGCCGGTACTCCGCGCCCAGCGATCCGGACACATCCTCCAGGGCTCCTCGATCTACGGGCAGTCCGCCCACCCCGGCGTGGGACTTCTGGCCGCGACCAAGTACGCCGTCGAGGGACTGTCGGACGCACTGGCGGCCGAGGTCATACCGCTCGGCATCAATGTCACGATCATCCAGCCCGGAATGACCGCCACCCCGTTCCTGTCCAACCTCGACGTCGCGGCCGGCCTCGACGACTACGACCAGACCGTCCGCGAGGTCCACAAGGGCATCGGGGAACTACCCGCGTCCGCGTTCTCCTCCGCAGCCCGGATCGCCGAAGGCATCCGAACCGCGGTCGACAGCCCCAACCCCCCGCTGCGCCTGGCACTCGGCACCTCAAGCGCCACCGGCATGCGCGCCGCCCTGGAAGCCCGCACCGCAGACCTGGACAACTGGAATCGTGTGACCGACGCCGTCGACGCGTGATCGCACGTCCCGCAGGGGGCCTCGGTGCTGACAGCCGAGGCCCCCTCGGCGACGCAATCCGCACACGCCCAGCCCGAACACAGCGCCCGAACCGAGCCCACTGCACACCCCGCCGACGGCCATCCGACCTGGAGCCCTGGAAATGATCTCCAAGCTCAACGCAACGGCCGCCGCCTCGGGGCGCTGTCCGGCACGAGACAGGGACGACGTCATGACCGTGGTTGCACGGCACCTGGCGTGGGCGGACGGGTTCCGGTACAAGAAGGCATGGCCAGCCGCCCAGAGCCCGACACTTCGTCCCCTCCCGTTGACTGGACTGCTCCCGAGCGCCGTCTGTGGTCTGCCTTCCGGTCCGGCGACATGCTGGACCTGAGGACGGGTGTCGCGGCTGATGACGACCCGGGCAACGGGAGTACGTGGGGGCACCGAGCGGCAGGTGAGAGGGGCGGTGATCGCCGTTCTCCTGCTCGCCGGTCCGGCCGCACCTCCCGGAAGGGTGCGCGCACTGCGTCTCGCGGGTGCACGGGTGACCGGTGAGCTTGACCTGACCTCGGCGATCATCGACTGCGAGATCCATTGTGAGGTCTGTTCCTTCTCCGGTGTCCTGAGCCTTCGGCACGCCACGAGTCTCAGCGTCTCTCTCTGCGGATCATCTCTGCCGGAGCTCAGTGCCGAAGCACTGCGCTGTCCCGGCCTGGACATGCGCGACGCCGTGGTGGAGGGCAACGTCTGGGTCCAGGGCAGCGACATCACGATCGACCTCAACCTCGACCGCGCGCGGGTCGGCGGCTGGATCAACGGGAACCTCCTCACGATCGGATCATGGTTCAACGGCCGCCACGGCCTCTCCGTGGGCAGGTTCGTTTCCCTGGCCGGCGCCCGGATCAACGGATCGACCTACGGCAATCCGACATCGACACCGCAAGGTCTGACACCAGCTCCATATCCCTGCGGGGCGCCTCAGTGGGCACGCTCCTCGACCGTCCGCAAGGAGGTCCCCTGCTGGAACTGGACGCACTGGCCTACCAGAGGCTCACCCCGCTGCCTCCGCGCTCGACGACCCTTCGACTGTCCTGGCTCAGGGAAAACCTCGCAGGCCAATACCGCCCGCAGCCCTACGAGCAACTGGCAGCCTCCTACCGAGTCCTCGGCCACGACAGCGAAGCCCGGCGTGTGCTCCGGGCCGAACACCGTCACCACCGCACGACGCTGCCGTGGCCGACCAAGATCTGGGACTGGCTGCAAGACGTCGTCGCGGGTTACGGCTACCGCCCCGCCCTCGCGGGCGCTTGGCTGGCCGCTCGCCACCACTCTCGTTGCCGGCCTCACCCGCGTCCTGGGCCGGTCCTGACGCAGGTCCCGGCACATCATCCGGCGCCTCGACTGCCGGGCAGCCCTCTACGAGAACGGACAGCTCGTCAAAACAGCGCGGCCATGAGGTGCGACCCAGGCAACTACCGAGGCTGGATGTCCCTCACGGCCGTCTTCCCCGCGTCAAAGCAGGATCCGCCAGGCCTGATTCATATTGCCGAGGCAGGTCCACTGCTGGAGATGGGTTCCTTGCGGAGGGGGGTTGTTCACGTCCGGGTTGTGGGCGTCGAGGCACTTGTCGCTGTTCCAATTGCGAATCTGCCACTTGTTGTCTGCACGGCGCTCAAGATACCACCGCTGATTGGCGTTACCAGTGCAGCCATATTCAACGACCCTAGCCCCGTCATGAGTCCGGGCCCCCACCACGTCCAGGCACTTCCCGCTGCCTGCTGCCACAATCTCGAATCTATTGCGGTAGGCGCTCCCGTCCCGCGTGCGCTGCGTCCTGAACCAATATCGAGTGTGATTCGACCCTTGAGACGAAAGGATCACACTCGCCGCATCCCCGAATTTTCCCCCGGTGTCCACTGCGAGTCTGTGCTGACCATTTCCTTCACGTGTGTAGTCACTCTGAATCGAATAACGCTTGTCCCACACGAACGGGATCGGGACAAGGTTTCCCCAAATGGCACGGTCCGCCGTTGCCTGCCAGTAACTGGGTGCCCGTTCGGCATCCCGTTGCGCTTCATCCCGCTCAGCGGACGTGACGCAGACTTTGTCCCCGGGCACTGCCTCGCGGGGCATGTAACCCGACTTGCATCCGTTGCTGGTGCTCGCATCGCGTAGGAATTGGCCTTGAAAGTTTTCCCAGTTGACGTAGCTTTGCCGTGACGCCGCGAGGCAGACATGGTCGACGTGCGTGGTCAGCCGCCATTTGGCTCCCTCGACGCAGGTGTCGGGGACGCGCGCAGGGATGCGCGCAGGCCGACTACTGGCTGACGATGTCGAGCCTGCGGCATCGCCCCATGGTGCGACCGCAAGGGCAATGGCACCTACCAGGAGTACGGCATTCCTGACCGGGGACCGAAGGGTGAAGGCGTTCCTCTTCTGCTCATTTCCCGTCATGACTGTACCTGCTGTTGGCTTCCGCCCCATGAGGGCGGGTCATACTGGAAAGCGCGGCGCGCGGGGGGCCGTAAGGCTCTGCTCACATCTATGCGACCAAGCTTCTACAGTCGAAGCATATTTGCCGCGAGGATGCACCAGGGCGCCCGGCCGACGAAATCAGGCACGCAGTAGAGGTGGCCCTTCGCCTCGCCCGACAGTGCACCTGCGCGGGGGCACGTGGACCACCATTGGTGTGGGATTACCTGTTGGCACGGACCACTTCCAGAGTCTCACTCCATTTTGGGTTCGCAAGTCGGCATGGGAATCATTCGGAACCCATTCGGCTCACGTTTGCCGCCTGGATCGGCAAGCGCGGCGTGCCGTAGGCCGTGGGCGGGGTGCCCGGGGTGGGACGTCAGCGGTAGCCGGCCATCCAGACGGCCGCGTATTTCATTTCCCTGACCGCGGAGTCGAACGCCGGCCCGCGCAGGCCCTCCACTCGTGACGCCGTCTGGAGCGTGGGCGGCCTTCTTCGAGCCGGTGCCGCCCAGTCGGCCGTCCAGGGCGGAGGACAGGGTGTACTCGGTCCGCACTTCCCTGCCCAGCGTCATTTCCAGGAGCGAGGCGCCTGCACCTGTCACCTCGACCTCCTTGCAGAGTGAGCACCGCATGTCCTCGTACATGTGAACCGGCATCTGTCGCGGGTCTCCCACGACGATCGTGGTCCCGTCCGGTGCCAGGGCTTCCGGCAGCTCTTCGACGGCGGCGTACGGGTGGCGGCGTTCCCGCTGCGCGGCGTTCGTCTGGTCAGTGCCGGCTCGGAATACAGGGAAACCACGGGCACGGCGGCTCCACCGACAGGAAGAGCGGCGTCCGGCGGGCTCGACGGCCTGCTCGGCGCATCCGCTCCTCGCGCGACGGAGTGCGAGGTCATGTGTCGTCAGTTGACCTTGTCGTTCTCCTCATGGGGTGTGGCGGCGAGGGTGAAGGCGAGCAGGGCGGTGGCGGTGAAGTCGTCTGCGGATTCGACCGTTTGCCAGGCGCCGACGTGGTCCATGAAGCCGCCGCCGCGGCCGTCGAAGACGGTGAAGGGGTTGGTCTGTTCCTCCGGGCACTTTCGCATGGTGGGGAAGGAGTTGAGGTCCTTGAGTTTGGCGGAGGCGTTGGGGCCGTTGACGACGCCTCCGAGGAGGATGTCGCGTTCGCCGTTGAGGCTGCCGGCGAGGTTGGCGGCCTGGTGCTCGGGACAGTGCGGGAAGGTGGTGCCCGCGCCGATGACGAAGGAGGAGCCCCAGGCGTTGGCGCCCAAGGCCCAGTTCCGCTGCTGGGTGGCGAAGGCGTCGTAGTGGCTGTCGCCGGTCACGCGCTGGTACAGCTGGGCGGTGGCGGCCAGGCCGAAGGTGTGGGGCACGGAGTCGAAGTCGGTGTAGACGGCGCCGGCGCGGAACGGGTCGCGGGCCGCGCGGGTGCTGCCGTCGTCGAGCTGGCGCTTGAGGTCGGCGACGAGCTGTTCGCGGGTGACTTCGGCGCCGGCGGCGTTGCTGCCGAGGAGGTGGGCGAGGTCGGCGTGGGCGAGGGCGCTGACGTCGCCGAGCCCGAGGGTGCCGAGGCTGTCCGAGGTGACGTACTGCTTGGCCCAGTGTGCGGCCTGCTTGGTCCAGGCGGCGGCGCGGCCGTCACCGAGGGCTTGGCCGGCGAGGGCGAGCTGGGTGGCGCCGAATTCCATGTCGTCCTGCCAGGACGCCTCGGGGTAGAAGCCGTGAGGGAAGGCGGTGACCAGCTGGTCTTCCGGGTCGGTGTCTGCGAGTGCGTAGATGTGTGCGGCCTTCTCCAGTTCGTGGTGGGCCCGTTCGGGGTCGTCAGCGGCGTCGAGCTGGGCGGCCAGGGCGAAGGTGGCGGCGACGCGTCCGGCGAGGTTGGGGCTGATCGGCTTGCCGGGGGATGCCGCACGGAAGACCGGCCGGTGCTTGATCAGGTAGTCGGGGTCGCCGGGCTTGACGTCCAGGGCGTCGTCCGCCTCCGGTAGGCGCCACACGTCATGGTCGGAGCGGATCTTGCCGCTGCCGTCGTCGGAGTCTCCCTTGCCGAGCCCGACCTGGAGGTAGAGGGTGCGGGACTGGTCGTCCCACATCTTGTCCAGCCAGTCCAGCCCGTGGCGTGCCTCGGCCGCCAGTTCCTTCCCGCCGGCCGGAGTGGTGCGCTGCGCGAGCAGGAGACTCGCGGTGGAGTAGGAGGCGGTGTGGGTGAATTTGAGGAAGTCGCCGGCGTCGTTCCATCCGCCCTCGACGTCGACCGGGCCCGCGACGCGCTTGAGCGGAGCGGTCAGCACCGTCTCGTCGTCGGCGTATGCGGGCGTGTCGTAGACGGTGGCTTGGTGGTCGGCCAGGTGGGAGGGCTTGCGTCGCAGCTGCGTGGGTATGACGTTGGCGCCGTCGCGCTGGGCTTGGAAGAAGCGGACGTTGTCCTGGACGAGTCTGCCGAACAGTTCGTCCGCCGCGGCGATGCGGAACGTCGGGGAGGTGGCCGTGACCGGCCCGGAGACCTCGATCCGGTAGTCGCCCGGGTCCGTGAGAGGCGACAGGTCCAGGATGTGTACGGCCTTGTACCTGCTGTTCCAGCCGCCGGTGGACGTGCCGACCTTGCCCTTGAGGACCTGCTTCCCGTCCGCGTCGCGGACGGTGAAGGAAGCCTTGGAGGCGGAGACGGAGGTCATCAGGTAGGCCTGCTTGGTTTCGGCTGGGGCGTAGCCGACCTGGTCGACGCGCACCACCGCCCGCGGGCCTCCCGCCGAGTCGTCGGCATCGGCTCCCTGCGCGGATTGGATGCAGCCCGCCGCGAGGACGGTGGTGGCCAGGACGGCCGCGGTCATGCCGAGTGCGTGCTTGCGAATTCTTGCCATGCCCGCAGACTGTCAGCCGGTTCATGAGGCGATCATGAGGCGACCGATCGGTTCCCGCCCCGCCGGTCGCCCCGCGCCGGTGATCCTCTTTCCTCCGCCGCCCGGCTTCTCGAACAGCCACACTTCGGGCGTACCACCGCAACTGCCGCCACCCCCGGGTTGAAGAGCATTTCGACCTACTAGGCTCGCCCGTCATGCGCGTACTTGTCCTCGAAGACGACCCCGACCTCGGCCCCGTGATCACCACTGCCCTACGCGAGGCGGGGTTCGCCGTCGACTTCGCCGCCGACCTCGCCGGCGCGGACTTCAAACTCGCGGTCAACACCTACGATTGCCTGATCGCGGACCGTACCCTGCCCGACGGCGACGCCCTCACCCTCCTCGCCGCCCAGCGCAAGCAGGGCTCCACCCTCCCCGTCCTGCTCCTCACCGCCCTCGACGCCGTCACCGACCGCGTCGCCGGCTTCGAACATGGTGCCGACGACTATCTCGTCAAGCCGTTCGCCTTCGCCGAACTCACCGCACGCGTACGCACCCTGTGCCGCCGCGCGCAGCCCACACGCCTACCCCAGCTCCACGCGGGCGACCTCGAAATCGACCTGCCCCGCCGCCGTGTACGGCGCGCGGGCGTGCTGCTCACCCTCACCGCGAAAGAGTTCGCCGTCCTGGAGATCCTGATGCTGCGCGCCGGCGAGGTGGTCAGCCGCACCGACCTCATCGAACGCTGCTGGGACGAACACGCCGAACCGCTCTCCAACGTCGTCGACGTCCTCATAGGCCAGCTACGCCGCAAACTCGGGCCGCCCGAGATCATCTCGACCGTGCGCGGCGTCGGCTACCGGCTCGCCGATCCAGCTCACGCGCTGTGACGCCGCGCACCCCCGCGCTGGCGCGCCTGCAACGCGCCCGGTGGGCGACGACCCTGCTCTTCGCCGCGACCACGTCCCTATGCCTGCTGATCCTCGCCGTCCTGGCGGTGCGCATCGACGCCCAGTCCCGCGAGAGCGAACTCGACAACGGCGTCAGCCGCAGGGCCGACGGCCTCGCCCGCACCGTGTACTTCGACCGAGGCATCCTGCACCTTGACGCCCTGCGCGAGGACGACTTGGCGCTGAGCTCCGAGCGGCTCGCCGTCATCCAAGCACCCGAACCAGGCCGGCCCCAGATCCGCCACACCCCCGTCCCGCGCTCCGCCCTGCCGCATCAGGCCGACCTGGACGAGATCTGGCAACAGGTGCAACACGATCAGGAGACTGTCCTGGTCGCCACCGAGAGCGGCGGCCGGGAGACCCAGTGGGCCGCTGCCCCCGTCTGGGACGACGACCAGATCGCCGCCGCAGTGCTGGTCGGAGCCGACCCCACACAGAGCCAGGCCGCCCACGACCGGCTCATCCACTGGCTCGTCCTGAGCTGCGCGGCTCTGGTGGCGGCCGCATCCGCCATCGGGCACCTCCTGTCCGGGCAGGCGATGCGACCTGCGCTGCGGGGACTCGACCGGCAGGAACAATTCCTGGCCGAGGCCGCCCACGAGCTCCGCACCCCGCTGGCCACCCTGCGCCTGGTGGTGGAAGGCGGCAGCGCCTCGCCGAGCCGGGCACCTTCGGCCCTGGACGAGGCCGTCAGGCTGGTCGACCGCATGGGCCGCCTGGTCACCGGCCTGTTGGTCCGGGCCAGGGTCGAGGCCGGCACACACGAGGTCGAGATGACCCCACTGCGCCTCGACCAGCTCGTCGAACAGGCCGTTGCGGAACTCCCCGACAGCACCGGCGTCACGGCCGTCACCGAGGCCGTGGTGGTCTGCGGCGACCCCGACCTCCTCGCCCAGGCGGTCCGCAACCTGATCGAGAACGCCCTGCGGCACGGCGGCGGCACACCGGTCCACGTCCACGTCACCGACGGGCGCGTCGTCGTGCGGGACCACGGCCCCGGCGTACCGGCCAAGGACCGTGAACGGCTCTTCCGACGCCGCGTCACCGGGCCTGGCAGCACCGGCACCGGAACCGGCCTCGCCATCGTCAAATGGGTCGCCGACCTCCATGGCGGCACCGCCCACCTCGCCGCGGCGCCGGGCGGCGGCCTCCAGGCAGAACTCCACCTGCCACAGCCCGCCAGGGATGAGGAATCAGTACGCCATTCGCTCCCGCGTGAGGGTGCTCCGTGCTCCCGCACCCGACCTACCGGCACACGATGAAGACGACGGCCTCGGAGCGGAAGACCGCGCGTACCGCCTCGCACGCGGGCGCGCTCTCCGATCTGCGCAAGCACGGCCTCGCCGAGAACGGAGGCACCACCCGGGCGGGGGAGTCGCGTTGCGGAACCTGACCACCAAGGGTCTGGAGACCGCCTTCTACGAGTTCGAGCCCACCTCTCACTGAGAGATGGGCCCGACCGCGCGCGGCGCGGGCTCCAGCGGGGCCACCCCACATGGCCGTCAACGAGACCGTCACCGCCATGCTCCGCCCCAAGCCCGACCTGCCCGGCGGGGGTCACGAGCCGGCCCACTCCACCCCGAGCCCGGCGAGCGCTTCGAGCCGCACGGCATCCAGCCGGTGCGAGGCAGCCCCCGAACCTGGCCTTGGAGCCGTTGAGTGCGGAGTCCTGTCCTTGACTGGCACCTCGTATGCGGATGACGGGGGCGACGCGGCCGGGTCCTACAATCCGACGCCCGTCACGGCCGTGACCGGCAGCCAGGGCGAGGACTCTTACATCGCTGACACCAGCAACCACCGCCGACGGTGACCTACCCGCGGCCGGGGCCGCGCAGCATGCCCTGAGTCGACTTCGGCGGTACCTGGAGTGCCACCCCCTCGAACTTCGTGCACCTGGAGCCCGACGACACCGGCGGCGGCCAGGATATGGACGACATCCAGCTCTGGACCGCGAGCCCGAGGATCGTGGCCAGCCGGTCTCGCCACATCTGAAGAGCTTCGGGCATCTGTCGCGTCCAGTCGGTGACCTCGCCGACGATCAGGAGCGGATCCCTGCTGCGGTAGGAGCGGGTGGGATTGCCAGGGAACTTCTTGTCGGTGACGTTGGGGCCGTTCTCGAACTCCCCGGTCGGTTCGACGGCATACACTCGCGGGGTCCCTTCGCCGGAGGCGAGTTCGGCGGCGAGTCCCGCGCCATCGCGCAAAGCGGTGAAGTAGATGTGGTTCATCACGATGTCGGGCCGGTAGTTGGAACGGAAACCCGCGGTGAGGCGATCGCCGACCTGTAGCTCGGCTGTTGTGCCGGGGCCGTGATCACACCAGCGACAGCAAGATCACATACCGGGTCGGCGCCCGGTCCCGTGCGCGGCCTGCGACAGCCTGCGCGCTCTCCATACGGGCCAGGCCCCCGATCCCGGCGCGGCGACGCGCCGCCCGCGGCCGGGCCACACGGTGAGCGAGCGGCTCCGGGCCGGTCACATGGCACGCCGCTTCTCCTTTTCGTTCCACTCGCGGGTGTCGCGCGGCTCCACGTACGGCTCTTCCTGCTCGGGCAGTCCGCCGACGATGGCGCGTTCGCGGCTCATCTCGGCGTCGAATTCCAGGCCGAGGAGGATGGCGAGATTGCTGATCCACAGCCAGATCAGGAAGACGATCACGCCTGCGAGCGTGCCGTACGTCTTGTTGTACGAGCCGAAGTTGGCCGCGTAGAGGGCAAATCCGGCGGAGGCGGCCAACCAGATCACCAGCGCGAGGAAACTGCCTGGGGTGACCCAGCGGAAGCCGCGTCCCTTGGCGTTCGGAGCCGCCCAGTACAGCACGGCGATCATGACGGTGATCAGCAGTACCAGCACGGGCCATTTCGCGACCGACCACACGGTGACCGCCGTTTCGCCGAGCCCGAGGACGCCTCCCGCGCGGCGGGCGAGGCTGCCGGTGAAGACCACGATCAGGGCGCTGACCGTCGCCATGACCATCAGGGCGGCGGTGAGGGCCAGCCTCAGGGGCAGCACCTTCCACACCGGTCGGCCTTCGGGTATGTCGTAGACGGCGTTCGAGGAACGGATGAACGCCGCGACGTATCCGGAGGCGGACCACACCGCGGCGATCAGGCCGGCCACCGCCAGCACCGACCCGGTGCCCGGACCGCCCTGGAGCTGGCGGACCGCGCCCGAAACGACGTCACGCGCGGCGCCCGGGGCCAGCCGCTGGAGGTCGTCCAGGACGGATTGGGTGGTGGATGCGCCGGCCACGCCGAGCAGCGACACCAGCACCAGAAGGGCGGGGAAGAGGGACAGCACGCTGTAGTAGGTCAGTGCGGCGGCCCGATCGGCCAGCTCGTCGCCCTGGAACTCCTTCAGTGTCCGCTTCAGCACCGCTGACCAGGACTTCTTCGGGAGGTCCGTGGGGTCGTCGGGAGCCTCGTGCTCGACGTCGGGTTCGGGGCCGGGGCCGGGGCCGTGGGCGGGCTGCTCGGGGCCCGCTTCCGGGCCGGGCCTACGGCTGTCATCGCACATGTCCCTGTTCGAGGGAGCCGGGGTGTCCTCCATACCAGGCGAGTGTCCCGTCGAATCCTCCGCAAACGTGCCGGGCACTTCACCCACGAGTCGGAACTGCCGGCCGGGTCCACCCGCCGCGCGGCGCCCCGCTCCAGTGGCCGCGAGTCCGCGCCACAGGCCGACAGGAGACACAACCTGGTGAGGCCGACGAGGGCGTACCCGTCGGTCGGGAGCAGCACACGCAGCGGCGAGGACCTCGCCGGGAAACGTGTGCGCGGACTACAGCGGGCGACACGATCACCTCGCCCGGTCGGGTTCAGCCGCCGTGGCATCCGGGTCAACGCGGTCCGCCGACGCATCCCGTCGGCTTCTTCTGGTTCAGGATGTGGATTCTGCTGGTCGGCGGGCTCGGCCTGCGAGGCTGCCGCATCGAGCTGTCGTCACCACCGGGGTGTTCCGGCTCGGCACGGGGACGGCGTACCACGCGGTCTTCTGCGGAGGAACTGTCGGTGTCGGCCGGAGTGTGCGCCGGTTCACGCGGTGTCGTCTTCTCTTGTCGTTCGTCGGTGTGATGGGGCTGGTGATCATCCTGAGCGTGGCATCCGGCATGGCGCGGCACGAACGGCGCGTGTCCCTGCGGGTCCTGGTCATCGGGCCGGGGCGGGCCTCATGACCGCCGACGAGGCGGCTCTCCCCGGCCACCATCGAGCACGGCGTCTGTTCGGCCGGCTCGTCTGGACCGTGCTGCGTGTAGTGGTCTCGGTCGCCACGCTGGTGGCCCTGTATTACGTCGGGCCCCTGGACAACTCCTCGAAGAGTACCGCCGTCGCCATCCTGCTCTCAGGTCTCGCGGGGTTCGTCGTCCTGGTGGCCCTGCAGGTCCGGTCCATTCTCCGCTCCCGGTACCCGGCGCTGCGGGCCGTCGAGGCGGTGGCCGTCAGCATTCCGTTCTTCCTGTTGCTGTTCGCGGCCGCCTACGTCGCCATGGCCGCGCATTCTCCGGGCAGCTTCGGCACGCACCTTTCCCACACCAGTGGGCTCTACTTCTCCGTCACGGTGTTCACCACCGTCGGGTTCGGCGACATCACGGCCAAGTCCGGGGTGGCTCAGCTGCTGGTCACCGGGCAGATGCTTTTGGACCTGGCCGTCTTCGGCCTGGTCATCAAGACCATCGTGGATGCGGCTCACCGCGGACGGGAACGCATGAACACCACGCCGGGCGGGCCTCCCGGGGGCCGGGCGCGGTGAGCCGGATCGACGAAGACGCCCGGCCAGGGGCCCAACCTGCCTGACCGCAGCGGACACCGCCCCCGCCATCGTCCGGCTGGCACGGGTGGCGGACGACGGGACAGGCGCCGAGGACCGGGCCGATGATCACGTCGAAGACGAGGCCGGCGATGACCGCGTAGCCGATGAGACTCAGGACGCGCCGGCGGGCGGCCGCGGTCTCGGTGGGCTGCACGGCGAGGGTCGAGCCGAGGTAGCGGGCCACGAGCAGTACGAACACGGCGATACCGGGGACGACGCCGAGCGGGTCCTGTTCGGGCAGCTTGTTGGTAACTTTCAGGGCGAGTTGCCGGCCCTGTGCCTTGGCGGCTTCCTCGACGTAGGTCGTGACCATGATCGTGGCCATCACGAGGGCGATCAGCAGGCCCGTGATCACTGCGCGCCAGGACGGCGGCAGGGCCCCTGACCGGTGTCATGCTCTGCGGGCCCGGTAGGTCCTGCCGGCCGATCGAGGCGGCCCGCTGTCGGAGCGCGCGTTGGTCCGATCAGCCGGATGGCCGAGCCATTGGCACCAACCCGGCCCGCAACTCGTCGCGCTACCCGGGATGGCGTACGTCCACGTGCCGCCTCTGGCTGTGGACCCGACCACCCTCTCCGCAGGCACCAGGGGCAGGAATACCGAGCGAGCGCTCCGAGCGCCCGGTGCCAGCCGCCAGGTCAGCGCGGGGTGGTCTTCTGTGGCCGCCTTCGGAGGTTTCCCGGTCAGGGCCGGTGGTCGTGGCGTCTTCGCGACCGTCAGTGGTGGAACAGTCTCAGGCCGGTGCGTGCCAGCGTGATCCGGTGCTCACGGCAGGCTTCTTCGACCTCACCGGATCTGATGGATCCTCCCGGCTCCGCAATGTACTGAACGCCGTGACGGTGGGCGTGGTCGACGTTGTCGCGGAACGGCAGGGCACCGTCGGATACGAAAGTCACCTGGTCGAGACGTTGCATCCATTGAGCTCGTTCGTCGGCGGTGAGCTCTCGGGCCGGTGTGGAGAGTGCCTCCGTCAGACGCCTGGTCTCGTCCGGCGTGAGGTCGCCCTCGATGAAGCGGATCTGCCAGTTGATCCGGTCCTGGCGCCGAATGCCGGGCCGGAAGCGCAGTGCGCGGACGCCGGGGTGACGCCGCAGCCACCAGGTGTCGGTTTTCGCGCCGGCCAGACGGGTGCAGTCGACTCGGGACTGCTGGCCGGCGCCGATTCCCAGCGTCATGCCGTTCCGCAGGTAGCACACCGAATTGGACTGGGTGTAGCGCAGGACCGCCAGCCCCAGCACGAGGTCCGCCACGGCTGTGTCGGGGAGCGGATCACCCACGACCGGGTCGAGCAGTGTGGACGACAACTCCACCTCGTCCTGCTGCTGAGTCAGGCGCAGGCCGAAGACCTCACGCGCCTCCTGGTGCGGAGGCGTGAAAGCGTCGTCCGTCTCCATGACCAGGAAACGGCCGTTCTTCTTCTTGCTGAGCCGCTCGACGGTGCCGGGCGCGTAGCCGGGGGCGACGATGCCGTCGCAGACCATGCCGGTCAGCAGTTCGGCGAGTTCGTCGTCGACCGGATGGGAGACGGCGGCGAAGTCGCCGTAGGAGGATTTCGGGTCGGCGTCGCGGGCCCGCAAGTAGGCACTGGCGAGCGGGCCGACCTCCCCGTTGGCGACGCCGTAGAGCTCTGTGGTGACCTCGTCGATGGCCCCGGAGACAGCAGCACCCGCGGGTGAGACGTGTTTGAAGGAAGCGGCTGCCGGTTTGCCGAGCGCCCGGCCGGCCTCGCGGACGAGTTGCCATCCGTTCAGCGCGTCCAGCATGTTGATGAAGGACGGTTCTCCGTGCAGCAGTCGAACCGGCCACTTGCCGGGCGTCATTGGTGCGGCGTGCGCAGTCTTCTGTTGCGGATTGATCCCGTAGCGCAGTTTCACGTCATGGCCTCCTCAGCGGAACATCGCTGACGGAGACGCCCAGGCGGTCGACGCTCTCATCGGAACAGATACGGCCGCTCCCCGGTGGTCGTCCACCTGCGCCAGTCGCGGCCGAGCCCGACTCTACCGCCTCCGGCTGTCCAGCGAAATGCGCGCCCACGCACTTCAGGCGAAGCGGAAGGCGGCCTGATGAGCAGCGAATCCGACATCCGCAACTCCGTGACCCGCGGGGCGGGTCAGGAACCTGGCCCGCTTCTGACCGCGCACGCGCGCGGGCGTGGGCACCCCAGTGCCGCACCAGCACATTGGCGGCTGAGTCGCGGCGAATCACGCGGGTCCCGGGGTGTACACCCCGGGACCCCGCCAATCCCTGGAGGGGCGCGCCTACAGGTCCTCCCCGCTGCGGCGCAGGTCGGCGTACAGCCGCGCGGTCACTCCGGGCTCTGCCGGCACACGGCGGATGCTCGGCGTGGCCGGCGTGGCCCACCGCCGCCCGAGCTCGGCCGCCGTACGCCGGGAACGCCGCACCGAACTCCACGACGCCTTCGTCGCCCTCGCCGGCAGGCGCATCAGCTACCGCCGCCTCACGAGGGCTCGCCCGCGATCATGTTACGAGCTTCTAGACGAAGTTCTTGTCGATCAAAAGGTTCATGATGTCGGGGCGGTAGTTGGGGAAGTCCATGGCCACGACGCCGAAGCGGGCTCGCTGAGCCTTCCTGGGCTCCAGGTATGCGTAGACACTCGGGAAGATCTTCTGGGCCCCGATGGAAGGTTCGGGGATGGGCCCCTTGGCGGTGCTGGTGAAGTTGATGAACATCTGAGAAGTGGTCTGGTCAAACCACGCTGCGTCGAAGCAGGCGATGATCGCCTTCTTCTTCTCATCGTCCGGGACGTTGTAATCGTCCTGAATTTTGCAGTGCTTGTCCCACTTGAGGGTGGTCCAGTCGTGGCTGAAGTCGGTGAGGAGCACGACCTTGCCGCGACCTTGGCCCAGGGTGGGCCAGTCGGGGTTGGTCCAGAAAAGCGGACGGAAATGCATCGACGGATCATCCATGTACCAGTTGAAGCGGCGCCTGAATTCCTCTGCACCGAGCTCCTGGCCTCCCGATTTCTCATTCCTGAGGCGCATGATGATTACTTCCTTCGGGTTGTTCCGCAGGAAGTAGTCGCAGTCGTTGAGGACATCTTGGAACCGCTTGTTCATGTATACGTTGGCGTGATAGAGGCCCATCTCGTTCGAGGAGCCCTGCAATCCGTTCAGGCGGATGTCGAGAAAGCGGATGCCGTTGTTGAGCTGCGTCAGCAGGTCCCAGTCCTGGCATTTGGCGATGCTGATGCCGCTGTTGGCGCAGGAGTTGTGGGTTCCGGGGATCGTCAGCTTCGTGACGGGAAGGCTGTTGGAGAGTTGCCCCATCCAGGAACGGGCGGACCAGCTTGCGGCAGTTGCCGTACTCGGGAGGCCGAGCACGGTGGCAGCAGCCAGGCCACCGGCTCCGGCGGCCCACTTCAGGACGTCACGACGATTAGGGCTCATACATGTTCTCCGATTCAGGGTGGAAAATGGGGAAGAAGGCACTCTCATCGCCGATGGAGGCGCACGGGTTCTGCGGCTCACGGCTCCCGGAGCTGATGAATCAGCGAGGCCGGCAATGCGTTGCGGTCCCGGCCGATCAGTACGGCGGCCACGATTGGAATTCTCGACCGAATCACGCTGCGCAAAGCAGTGGATGGCCTCAGATGCCTACCGTAAACCGGGCCGCTAACGTTTTACTGCCGTCCGGCTAACGGTCTTGTTTGACCTGGTTTCGCCCATGACATGCCAACGGCAATGCGGGGTGGCAAACGCGGCGGCGGTTCACCACCGCCGCTGTCCCGCTGGTGCCGGCCGACGTCGTCGGCGAGCACCAGCCCGACCCCGCACCGAGCGCCGAACGTCAAAGTCTGATCGAGCGGTGGGCGCAGCGGCACGGCATCGACGCCGCCCGCCGGCTCGCCGAGGCCGAGGACCTGGCCGACGCGGTCGCCGCCGAGATCACCCCGGACAACACCCTCGACACCTACGCCAAGAGCCGGCTGGTGTGGACCCGGTTCTGCGCGGCCGCGGCGTGGTGCTCGCCCACGATGCGTACGGGCTCCGTGCGGTCGCGGTCGGCCCGCGTCCGTGCCTCGACCGCCGCCGGCGGCACGCCGAACGGCACCGCGGCCACCCAGCCGTGCTGCCCTGGGGCGCGGAGCTCGTGGAGGGCCGGGGTGGGCACCGCCGCCAACGTCATCGCGGCCTGCGACGTGGGGATGACCGCCCTTCACTACCGCCAGACCGAAGATCTCCAGGAGGCCCTGTCCGGTCTCCTCGCCACGGCGACCCCACGGGCACAGGGGCAGTGACCCGCCAGGCAATCGGACAGTTCGAATGCCCGACTCCGCCATGAGCCGTCCACCCGATCGAGACCATCGAGGCCCACCGCGCCTTCATCACCCGGCGCCTCGCCTCGCCGGCTCCGGGCGGTGGACGCCGGAGCCGTGCACCACTGCGCGGCATGGAACGCGCGATGGCCGGGCTCACCAGGTCAGGGTGACGAGCACGGTCCCTTCGGTGGTACGGACCGACACCTTGCCCGTGTCGCCGTAGACCTCGCGCCGCCAGTCGGCGAACAGCCGGGCCAGGCGGAGCGCGGCGTTGCGGCTGAGGGCGTCGTCGGTGAAGTAGGAGAAAAAGGTGATCCTCGCCTCGCCGACGGCGCTCACCTTCCGGACACGGGTCTCGCGTACGGACTGCTGGGAGACGGTGCCGTCGTCCGCCTTGGTGAGGTGCTGTCCGAGGTAGGCCTGGAAGTCCCGGGTCATGTCGAACCAGTCCGCAGGCCCGCAGGGGCCGCCCCCGTTGCCGATCTCCCCGTCGGTCGGCGGACCGGCGCCACCGTCGGCGGCCTCCTGGTCGGTGGGCGGGCCGGCGTACCCGCCGGTCTCCTCGTCCGTCGGCGGGCCGGCGTACCCGCCGGTCTCCTCGTCCGTCGGCGGGCCGGCGTACCCGCCGGTCGGGTCGTCAGTCGTCGTGTCGAGGCCGCAGTCGGCGGTCGGTGAGAGGGAGGGCACGGGTGCAGGTCCTGAGGCCCCTCCCGGTGCCGTGCTGCCGCACCCCGCCATCAGGGCGCAAAGGAACCCCGCCACCACCAAGCGCCCGGCTGCCGGAACGGTCTTCCCCGCCATGCACTTCCCCCCTCGGTCACTCATCAAGAGGGGATCCCACCGGTGCCGGTTCCCCCGTCCCGGGACTACCGTCGGGCCATGGGGGACGGGTGCCACACGAGAAGGCGCGAAGGCCGAAGGCGGGGCTGTCCTTCAGGCAGCGGGACGTCGGCTGGTTCTTGACTCGACCGCGCCGTCAGCGTCCCATGCCCCCGTCGTCCCCGTTCCCGGGGCCCGTTCGAGCCGGATACCGGCAGGGCAGAGCCGCCTGCGCCCGGATGGTCCCCGCCCAAGCGTTCCCGGCCGGAAGCCGTGGCGGACGGTGCCCACGCCGCCCTCGGCGCCGCCACCGGCGCCGGGGGCTGAAGGGATGGAGACCCGGTGTCCGGGCTGGTCAGCGCCTTGAAGTACCGTGCGCTGACCTCAGTGGAGAAGGGATGACGACCGTGAGACGAGCTCGGAGTCGGGCAGCGGCTGGAGCGCTGCTCGTTCTGGTCGCTGGATGCGGACCGATTTCGCACGCGTCGAAGACGACCGGGGGTGGGGCGGCGGAGCCGAAGAGCATGGCGCGTGAGGCGGCTCTCGACGCGGCCGAGCAGCAGCGGATCGAGCAGTACTGGATGGGCCACGGGATCGCAGGGATGGCGATGGCCGACCGGTCCGACGCCTTCGTGCAGCCGGAATGGGACAAGGGCGGTGTCGTCGCCCGCACCGTCGGCCGCATCTTCGTCACGGGCGGGGAGGACGCGGCCTGCACAGCGACGGTCGTCGGCACGAACACCGTCGTGACCGCGGCCCATTGCGTGCGCACGCCCCTGTCCGACGGATCCTCGCAGACCGCGACATGGGACAAGAACCTGTACTTCGTGCCCGGCTACCGGGACGGACAGAGCCCCCACGGCGGGTTCACCGTACGCAGGGTGCACATGGCCGAGGACTGGCAGGCCGACGGCAACGACGTGGCGATGCTGGAGATGAACCCCGCTGCGGACGGGCGGAGCATCTCGGCGGTGGTCGGAGCCCAGAGGATCGCCTTCGGCGCGAAACCAGGAAGCCCGGTCCACCAGTTCGGGTATCCCTACACGAGCCGGGTGCTCCATTGCGAAGGTCCCGGCACGCAGCCGCGGCGCGCGCCGCAGTTCTTCCGGATTCCGTGCCTCATGGGCGTCGGATCCAGCGGCGGCCCGTACATGGTCGACCTCGATCCGGCAGGTGTGGGGACCGTGGTCGCCGTGAACGTCAGCAGTGACGACGCCTACAGCTACGGCACGGCCCTGGGGCCCCTCGCCGGCAAGCTCTTCGCCCGGTCCGAACACCCGTGAAAGCGGGGCTCGACCGCTGGCGTCGGGTGATCGCGTCGCGATCGATCGCCATCGCGATGCCCTTGGTGCGCGAGTCCGCTTGTGTACGGGCCGTTGCCGACGGGCTTGGCCGGGCCGGTCGGCGTGGTCGGTGAAGAAGACCCTGGGCAGCAGGAGGAAGGTCTGGTGGCCGAGTGTCCGCGGCCAGGTGCCGTACATCTGCTTGAGGGCGACCGTGAGGTCGGGCTCCACGACTCATCCAGGGCCCGATGTCACCCCGCGAGGAGTCCCCACACACCTCCGGTTGGACTGATTGCGACCTCGCGCCCCGCTGCTTTCACCCTTGGGAGTCAGGCGTCGGTGGTGGGAGACAGCCGAGCTGTCCGGCCGGCAACGTCAAGCGACGAGCTCAGTGCTCCTGGGGGGCGATGGCCATGAGCAGCCGGACGTACGGGGACCAGCGGGCGCGTCGCGCCGGGTGCTCGGCACGGTCGAGGCTGTCCTCCAGCAGTGCGTCGTGCAGCCAGCGGTAGGCCAGCGGCCAGCTCAGCCGGGCGATTCCGGTGACCCGCATCGACAGGGTGTGCCGCAGCACCGTGCGCTCGTCGTCGACCGGCAGCACGGCGTACTCGTGGAAGCCGTGGAAGCCGCGAGGGCCGCTGAAGGCGAAGCGGATCCAGGTTCCCGGGACGTACGCGGCGACCGTGTAGCGGACCGGGCCGTGCCCGCCCGTCGCGCCCGCGGACAGCGGGCGGTCGAACTCCATGGGAGACCAGGTCCGGTGCGGCCAGAGTCGGTCGGCCGACCCGTCGGAGAGGGAGTCGAGGAGGGCGCCGACCTCGGCCGCCTTCATCGGGAGCAGGCGTTCGTGGACGTTGTGGACGGGCATGGCGAACTCCTTCAATTGGAGAGTGACCTCTAATTGAAATGGAGGGTACTCTCTGATTCATGCCGAGACCACCCCGCTTCGACGCCGACGAGCTCCTCGACGCCGCCGTCCTGCTGGCGGCAACCGGCGGCCCGGCCGCAGTCACCATGTCCGCCGTCGCCCAGGCCGTCGGCGCGCCCAGCGGATCCGTGTACCACCGCTTCCCGGGGCGCCCTGCGCTGCTCGCCGAGGTGTGGCTGCGTACCGTCGAGGGCTTCCAGGAGGGCTACCTCGCCGCGCTCGCCGGCGACCCCGACCCCCGCAGGGCCGCCCGCGCCGGCGCCCGGCACGTCGTGGCCTGGAGCCGGGCCCACCCGCGGGAGGCGGCGCTGCTCCTGTACGGCGCCGAGGAGTTCGGCCGGGCCGGCTGGCCCGAGGAGTACCGGGAACGCGCGGATCGGGGCAACGAGCGGGTGTTCGCCCGCCTCGGCTTGGTCGGCGAGGCCGTCGGTCTGACCGGGCCCCAGGGCCGGGACCGGATCGCCCTGGCCCTGATCGACCTGCCGCTCGGGGTGGTCCGCCGCCCCTTGCGGGCAGGCCTCCCGCTGCCCCCGCACGCCGAGGACCTTGCCGAGGAGTCCGCTGCGGCCCTGCTCGGCTGAAGGGTGTGGCAGAGGGCTGGGCCCGGTCAGGGTTGATGTGCCGCTGACCTGCTGTTCCACCCAGTGAGGGCGGGACGTCTTTGGACGCTTTGCTTTGAAGACCGCGTGCTACTGGTCGTCGCGTACCGGTGGACCGACCTGACGGCGCGGCAGCTCACGCTCTTGTCCGGCGTTTCGGAGCCCACGGGCGCCCGCGCTGTCGATGCCCTGGGGCCGCGTCTGGCATTGATCCAGGGGCAACGCTTCCGCAAGGGGCACCGTTGTCATCGTGGATGGCACGCTCGTGCCCACTCGCGATCACACCGCCGCCCAGTGATCCGAGGACCACCGCTACTCCACCAACCACCAGGTGGTCGTCGACGCGGACACCCGCCGGGTCGTCGTTGTCGGCCGGCGGCTGCCGGGAAACCGCAACGACTGCGAGGCCTGCGAGGCCTGGGAGGCCTGGGAGGAGTCGGGCGTCAAGGCCGCCGTCGGTGGCGCAGTCACTATCGCCGATGGCGGCTGTCCAGGGACCGGCCTCGTGATTCCTCACCGCTGTCGGCGTAACGGGCCTTGACCAGTTTCTGGTAGTCGCTGAGCGACGCCGACGCCTGGCCCGCCAAGGCCCTGCCGGGCCTCGTCGTTGAGTGGTTCGACGGTGGTGAGCTTGAGCTGGTACCAGCCGCGGATCTGTGGCTCGGTGAAGACCAGCATGCCCAGGGTGGGTTTGCCGGCGTACACGGCGTCGCTGTCGCCGTCGCGGATGGCCGCCAAGTGCCAGCCGCCGCCCTGGGTGGGGGCGAGCACGACGGTTGCGTTGCGGCCGGTGACGGTGGTGCTGAGCGAGGAGACCAACTGCGTCAGCTTGACCGCCTCGGTGGGCAGCGGCTTGGCGGTGCCCGCTACGAACCCGGGGGTGATCTCGTTCCGTGCCACCGGGTCCCTGATCGTGAAGACCGGGAGATCCTGGCACGGCTCGGCCGTTTCGGGGATCGTCTGCACCGGCCCGCCAGCACCGCCGACGGGCACCGGAGTGCGCAGGAAGCGGCAGACCGCGTTGCGTACATCGGTGGACTCCACCGCGTCGAGGGCGGCCTGATAGCCGGGGATGTCGGCCGGGAGAGGGTCCTTGGCCGGGACCGCATGGGCCGGACCGCCGACGGACAGCAGCGCGGATGCACTCAGTGCGATGACGATGGACAGGCCGGGAGAAGCGAGAGCCCGTCCGCTTGCTGGACATTTCGGTGTCGCGCATGTCGCCTGCCCTAGCGGGAGATGCCGATGCGGGAGTGCGTCCACTTGGACGAGCTTCGCTCACGTGGTCGTTGTAGTTCCACCACGTGTACATGGTGGTGTCCGGCCACGGATCGGCCACGGCGATCGTGTTGTTCGACCTGTCGAAGCCGGGGTCTGCTGGTCGGGATCGAGCTTGCGGACCAGCGTTGCGTACGAGATACCGAGCCGCCAGACGATTCCCTTCAACGCCTTCAACGGGCGAGGCTGCAAGGCCCTCCGGGCTGAGTACGGCCAGCTGCGGACCGGAGGGCCCTGATCGGCGCCTGTGCTGATCAGGGCCCTCCGTGCTGTCCGGTGGCTGGTGCGAGATTCGGACCTGCGTAGCTCGCGCGCCGCCGCCGAGGGGGCGATTTTTGGGGGCTTGGGCTTCGGACCGCGGGTGAGAGCACGAGCCGCGTACGGGGTGCTCTGCCTCCAACCGGTCCAGCGCGGCGTAGAGGCCCTGGACGAGGCGGGCGCGGTTCTGTGCGTGGGCGAGGTCACCGCACGGGGACGACGCCGCGGGCGACAGCCGACGCAGTGCCTCACCCAAGGTGTAGGCGAGCAGCTGGCGAAGCTCGCAGTCAGCCGGCAGCCGCTCGACCCGGCCCGCGAGTTCGTCGCGCAGCAGCCGCGCATGCCCGGTCAGCTCCAGCACGGTCAGAGCGGTGTCTGCCGCCGGCGGCACCGACTGCGCAGTCCAGGACAGGGCCAAAGCGGCCAGCCGCAGGTGCGGTTCTCGGTCGAGTGGCAGCTCGTGCCCGAGTCGCCCCTCCGGATCGTGCACGACGCCGTAGTAGCCGCTCACGGGCGGATAACTTCCTCCGGGGAGACCCCGACGTGCAGCTCGGTGGGATCGGCGGCCATGACGAAGAGCCCGCGCCGCAGCAGCCACGTCCGCTCGCGGTCCCAGTCCGCCCACCGGTAGCCGATGTGTGCGAAACACGGCACAACGAGCCCGGTGATCGCCTGAGCCTGGACCGCGCGCCGCACCCGCCGCCACCCCGACCGGTTCAGACCCGCGCCGAGCGGGCCGACATCCGTCGCTGCGCAGCCCGCCGGAACATGCCAGCCGCGTCCAGCGGCGTAGGACCGCAGCCCGTCCAGTACCTGTGCGCAGCTGGCCTCGGACGGGACGACGGCGTACACCGCTACAGAGCCGATCGGCGCCGCCCCCGCCCCGGGCGGCACGAGGGCGCTGAAGGCGGCGAAGGTGTCCGGCATGAGGGCCTCCTGAAGGTGACGTTCGTGTCCCAGGTCCACGCAAGCAGTCACCGCGCGGCGCGTACGACGTCGCAGTGATGCAAGAGCGATGCAATTGCCGCCCAGGCGGGGTGAAATGGACCCAACTGGCGGGCATGCCCAGGGCGAGGCCGGTACGGTCTCGGCACCCACCCGCCCTGGTTTCGGGAGACGGAGCATGGCCGGCAGACGGCATCCCCCCAACGCCCAGCTGCGTTGCGTACGCGAGCTGGACCTTCAGATGTCCCGAAGCGAGTTCGCCAGATTCGTCGTCGACACCGGAGCCAGCATGGGCGAGAACGTCGGCTGCACCGCGCGGCTGGTCGCTGCCTGGGAGGACGGCGACGTGGCCTTGCCCCGGGCCGTATACCGCCGGATCCTCACCCGGATCAGCGGCCGCGCGATGTCCGAACTGGGCTTCACCACCACCTCGGCCCCAGCCACCGCGGTGATGAGCCACCCGCCGCAGGCTTCGGTGGACCGCCGCGACTTCCTGCTCGACGGCGCCGGCGCCGCCCTGGCCCTGCTGCCCCTACCCCCGGAACGGACCGGCCGGATCGGGGCCGCCGACGTCCGCACCGTCACGCGGACCGTCACCGCCATCTACGCCCACGACACCGAGCACGGATCGGCGCAGCTACGCCGATCCGCGTCCACCGCGATGCACACCGCCTACCAGTGGCTGCAAGACGGGACCTACACCGAACGCACCGGCCGACAGTTACGCATCGCCACCGGCCACCTGTCGGTCGCCGCCGGATGGCTGTCCTTCGACTCCGGCCGCCCGGCAGACGCCCGGAGCCTGTACGGCGAAGCCCTCGCCGCGGCCCGCATCGCCGACGACCGCGCCCTGGAAGGCCACGCGTTCGGTTGTCTGTCCCTGGTCGCCAAGGCATCCGGCCGCCCCCGCGAGGCCGTCGCCGCCGCCCAAGGCGCCCAGAGCGCCGTACGCACCTACGGATCCACCCGCATGCTCGCCCTCATGGCGATGCGCGAGGCCGGAGGCTGGGCACTGCTCGGCGACGTCGGCGCCACCGACCGGGCCATCGTCCGCGCCCACCACCTCTATGCCCAAGGCCCCGCCGAAGCCGATCCCGACTGGCTCACCTTCTTCACCCCCGCGGAGCTCGCCGGCCTCGAAGCCCTGGCCCGCGCAGACCTCGACCAGCACGAGCGCGCCGCCGCCGGGGCAGAACAGGCCGTACTCCTCCACGGCGACCAGTTCGCCCGAAACCGCGCCCTGTACCTGGGCGACGTGGCGATCCAGCATGCCGTCAGGACAAGGCCCGAGCCCGAGGCCGCCGCCGAAGCAGCCCACCGCGTCCTGAGCTACCTCCCTGACGTCCGCTCCGACCGGTTGCTCCGCCAGCTCCACAACGTCGCCGGCGCCCTGCAGCGGCACACCGCCGTCCCGGCCGTCGCCGACTGGCTCGACGCGTACCGCACCACCACGGCCAGCAGCTAGGAGGACAAAGTGACCACCCCCAGCACCAGTACGGACACAGTGATCCGCACCTACGGCCCGGGCCAGGTCCCCGCCCTGCTCGACGTGGCCGCCGACATCTGGGCCGACGCCCACCCCGAACTGGTCAACAACCCCGAGGCCGCCACCGCCGGGCTGTCCGTTCCCGCCCTCCGCCGCCAGATCACCGGCCACCTTCGGCACGAGGGCTTCACTCTGGTCATTGCCTACTCCGGAGGCACCCCCACAGGCATGGGATACGCCTTCCCCTGCGCCGCCGAGTACTGGTTCGGCACTGAGCTGCTCCCAGCGATCCCCGAACCAGCCCGCACCGAACGGCTGATGGGACTGTGCGAGCTGGCCGTCCGTCGACCCTGGCAGTCCCACGGCATCGGCACCCGCATGCACCAGGCCCTCATCACCGCCATCGCCCCGAACTGGTCCTCCCTGCTCGCCCTGCCCACCAACGACCGCGGCCGCCAGCTCTACACCCGCCTCGGCTACCAGTACGCCGGCCCGTACCGCAACACCCCCAAGGGCCCTGCGTTCGACCTGCTACTGCTCCACGTCGCCGGAGGGTAATGCCGGGCCCGCTTGGTTGTGTGGCTGCACCTCCCGGCGAGCACACCATGGTGCAGGCTGGGGCCTTTGGCGGGTCAGGATCGAAGGCGGTGCCGGTCGGCACCCGCACGCGCGGCGCCGGTGCGGGCGGTGACGACGCCCACGCACCCGCCGGGAGGCCAGAGTGTCAGTCGCCCGGATGTTCGTCGAGCAGGGTGAGGATGACGGCGGGCGCCCTCTACAGGCCGCGGCCGCGGCGACGTTCAGGGGGTGTGGTGTCCGGCCCTCCGGGTCTGGCGGCGGTGTCTGGGCCGCCGGCACGCGGCGCCCGGCCCTTGGCCGTGGTGGAGCGAGACCGAGCGGCCCCCGAGTCCGGACGCCTGGGCCGCTCATTCGCGCCGCCGGGCCCGGGGTTCTTGGCCCTGTTCTCCCGGAGTCGCGCGGCCGAGAGCGCGCTTCGCACAGCGTCTTCGGCGGCCCGCTCGGCCGACGGGAGACGGCTGCGGCGGATGGCTTCGACCCGGCCCGGCGTGGTCGCGGGCAGCGTCGGCAGAAGCTGGACCGGAAGCGGCCCGTCGGAGCGCGGGTCGACGAGGAGGGACAGCAAGGGCACGGATGCCCGGTGACTCACCCGCACGAAGCCGCCGGGCTCTGGGTGTGCCATCGCGGCCACCGTGTCGGCATCGATGGCCAGCTGCTGAAGGACGGGGCGGCTCGCGTCGTTCACCTCACCGCGGGCGGCCATCTCGACGACCACGCTCCGGTACTTGGCCAGCCACCGGGCGGCCTCCTCGGGGAGGAAGGGAAGAGCCCGCTCGTCCTCCAGCGAGCGGACGGCAGCCGGATCCCGGAGCCAGGCACCGTCCGGTCCCCGCTCGTTGAGATCCAGGTCGGCGCCGGCGCGGTTGGTGATGAGGATCCGTCGGACGGAAGGGCTAGCTTCGGCGGCCGCCACCGTTTCCGGGATCATGCGGTAAGCAAGATCCTGTAACTCGGGAGGCGTCCAGCGCCCTCCGTCCAGGAAGCGGTCGACGGCGTCGAGGCGACTTCGCTCGGCGCGGACCGCGAGGGCGATGACCTCGACATCGAAGCGGGCCGAGGCGAATCGCTCTGCGGTCCCCAGCGTCATCTGCGGATCGCGGAACACCGCCTCCAGCAGCAGGCTGTACCTGTGCTGGAGGGCGTACTCGATACTCATCCGCACCCAGGCCCCCGACGCCTGCGCCGTCGCGGTCTCCCGGGTCTGGGCATCCTCATCGAGGAGTTCGCGGTACCGCGGGTGGAGAGGGCGCAGCTCGTCTCCCGTGAGCTGCACGATGCCGCCTTGGTGCCGTTGCCCCACCGCGGCCATGGCCTGCGACTTCCCGGCGGCGGGCTGCCCGCCGAGCAGGACCAGGGTGGGGCGGCTGGAGGGCGAGGGGGAGTACGGGCCGAAGACGAACTCGCGGACGCGCTCGTCGAACCGGGCCTGAAGCTGGTCCTCGGTCAGATAGAAGTCGCTGGGATCACTCATCCGGCCTTCTTCAGGGTGTCCACGTCCGCCTTCCAGCGGGTGATGTGCGCGATGAGCTGCTCGCGGTCGTGCGCGGGCACGAGGCGCCGGGCGTCGCGGACGGCCAGGGCCTGGTGCCACCATTGCTCGCGCTCGCGCGGACTGGGGGCCGCGTCGGACAGACCGGTGTAGCGCCCGATCAGGTCGTTGGCGGTCTCGGCGAACACGTCGTAGAGCATGGCGGTCGGGGTGTTCTCGAACGGGTCGGTGCCGGTGGTACTGGGCATGAAGCCTCCTGTGGTCGGTTGTGGCTCGCGTGGTCTGTGCGAAGGCCGACACCGAGGGCGCACGCTGTGAAACGGCCTGTCCGTCTCCCGTGCCCTCCCTGCTTCGGTGCCGTGCTCCGGCCTAGGGACCACTCCAGGTGGTTTTCTATTTGGTGCGCTTGCGCTGCTGGGTGGTGCTGTCCGGCGCGCGTTGTGGTGCTGCTGAAGGGCCCCGGCCGGTGAGCGGGGTGGCTGCTTGCTGTTGGGAGGAGGGGCGCCTACCAGCGGTACTGCGCAACCGTGCAGCCGAACTGGAGGGCCGGGTGGACGGGATCGTCGCTGCGATGCTCACACGCATGTCGCCCTCCACGCTGTGGTGCTGCAAAACGGGGGGGTGCGGGCCCGACGAGGTCTCTTCGGTCCTTCCGCGATCGATCTCGATGAGGCCGGTCAGGGCGCCTTCAGCGAAGAGCCGCTCGGCATTGGAGCGGGCGGCGGAGTGCGAAGCCTCGGGTGAGTCGGACGGGTACAACCTGCGGATCAGCGGCTCGGGGGCCATGCGGCCGCCGTAGGGGCTGCTGCCCTCGTCAAAGAGGATGCGGCCCTCCTGCCAGCGCAGGGCGTTCTGCTCCAGTGAGGTCTGCATGGGGACTTCGACACTCAGCACGACGCGGTCGGCGTAGCCCTCGCGGGCCAGGTTCCCGAGCATCACCGACGTGGAGTCGAATTTTGCCATGACCCCGTCGAACAGGAGGTTGAAGCCCTCCGCGCGTGCCCAGCTTTCGAAGGTGTCGCGGAGGAATGAGCTCTCGCGATGCACCAGCGGCGCCAGCTCGGCCGGCGCCAGGCGTAGACCGCCGGGCAGCGTGTAAGCGTCAGGAGGCAGGACGGGGGTTCCGCCGTGGCGAATGATGGCCTCCTTGAAGACGTCGGGGTCCAGCACGACGTATTCGTCGGGGTCCAGTGCGTGTGCACGGGCCAGAGCCTGGCCGAGTTCGGTCCCGTCACCCTGCCGGGTACGGAGCAGTCCCTGGGCGGCGCCTTTGCCTGCGCCGGGCGGGCCCGACGTCAGCAGCACCGCCTTGCCGGGCAGTCCCGCGCAGGCGGCCTTCGCTTCGTCCAGAATCGCGCGATGTAACCGGAGGCGCTCCAATGTCCACGTGCCGTTCACGTGGTGCTGTCCGTAGGTGTCGGCCGGCCCGGTGGCCAGATCCCCCGTCGTGAAGCGGTCCTGGAGGTGCTGGTAGACACTCCGGTAGCGATCGCTCAGTACATCCATAGTTCTCATCCCCCTTGTGGTCGGGCCTGTCAGTCCTGCTGGCGACGGCGGATGATCTCCTGGTAGTCGGCCTCGGAGATCTGTCCGTTGAGCACGGCCATGCCCAACACGTCGGCCGTGTTGTCCTGGTGGGTGGGCAGCGTGTGGGCCGGGTCGATGACCGGCTGCTCCAGCGGCCAGACCGCGACCGTGTCGATCATCTCCTGGCGGTCGAGTTCGCCAGCTGCATAGCTGGACAGGTATGCGCGCAGTGAGTTCATCGGGGAAGTCCCTTCAGTCTCTTGACCGGACGGTCCGGCCAGGGTGGTGCGAGTTCTTGATCTCATTGTCTGTGCCATCGTTGCGAGCGGGCGACGGAGCCGATGCCGGCGGCGGAAAGTAGTTCATCGAGCGGGGTCAGTGAACAGGCGGGCCGCAGGTCGCCTTGAGGACCTCTTGGGGGGGGCAGAGGCGGATGCTGGTGTGCGGCCTCTGGGTGTTCCGCGGACTCCATCGAGTGGCCATGACCGCCGTGCCGGGCAGGCCTCCTTGTGGGCCGAGCATCCCGACCTGACTACCCTCTCCGGCCCCGTTAGGGAAACCGTGGGCGTGCAGACCACGGGTGTTCGAATCTACTGCCCCTCGGATTTTACGGAAATTCCGTAATTCTCTGCTTCGGCTGTCCTATAGCTCCGCGACTGGCTATCGTTTCCTTGTTACACCCTCTGGGCTGGTGGCGTTCTGCTGCTGCCCTTCGGCGCGCTGCGCAGAGCCGCAACGTGCCGAAGGTCCGCTGCCGCGGACCTATCCCGAGGTGAAGAAAGGGGTGCCGTGAAGGACCCTGACGAAGAAGGCAGCAGGCTACCGAGGCGCAGTCGTGTGCGCCGCTTGGTGGCTCAGGCCCGGTGGGCGGTACGAGGCGCCGTCCCGATCGTGGCCTTGCTGGCCTACAGCGCGCAGCTGGTGCGCGCACTCCGGGGGTAGCCGCCCCGGACGTGCCAGTAACACGTCCGGGGGGCTGTTTCCGGGACGGCCCGTCGCGGTGTAGGTGCTGCGACGGGCCTCAGGTGTGTGCTTGGCGCGGCACACATTCACCGGATGCTCCGAAAGTTACGTGACCCACGATACTGCACTGCACCCCACCCTAGTACATGGATTGATGCACTAATTAGGCCCGGAAATTTTCAGCAGTGCCGCCGAATCTCTCCCGGGATTGCTGGAAATGATGACGGCGGAATCTGTCGTGGGGTGCCGGTCGAACAGCAACGCGCCCCAGGAGGGTTGGGGCCACATGCCGAAATCGGTATGTGCCCGGGCGCGCGGATCTGGAGAGCACCCTGCAACGTTTAGGGGAGGCCGCCGCCGAGGCGCTCCGGGTGGCCGTCTGCCCACGCGCGTGGTGCTCGTGTACCAGAGGCACCTCGCAGCGGCTACGGCGCGGTGGTGCTGCCGTTGACCTGAGGCGGATTCGTGATGGCGGTGAAGAAGGTGCTGACCAGCTCCTGCGGCATCTTGTAACCCTTGACCTTGCCGAAGCCGGGGCCCCGCGGGGCGAGAGGCGGCTGCATGCCCGCCGGCCACCATCCTTCGCGGACACCGCGTTCCAGGGCCCTCTTCAGTGGACCTGCGTGACCGCGCAGGTTCTTGCCGTCCAGCTCCTCGCGCAGCGTCTCGTCCGACACGAAGCCGTCCCTGACAGCGGCCTCCCGGAGTAGACGCTGGGCCCGCTGCGGCACGGCCTGGTAGAAGCGGCCGGCACGCTCCACGGTCCACTCGGTGTCGAGCTCGACGACGGCGGCGTGCTTGGCGAGGAGGGCGAGGAGCTCGGTGCGGAATGCGTCGTCCGGCTCTTCGATGGTCACAGTGATGCGCATGGCTCAGGGCTCCCGTTACAACAAACGTAGATAGACGCTGCGATGACGTGAAGTCAGGCTAGCGGAGACCCCTCTTCTCTGTCCTCGTCTTGTCGATGTCTGCCGGTACGAGATGTCTCCGACGGCCTCGGATGCGGACCGGCCCAGTCCCGTTTGGAGTCCGGAACGGAACCCTGCATCGTCTGGGGTGAAGCGGTGGAACGGCGCGTCTCGCCTCGGATAAGGTGCGATATCCGTTGTGAAAGTCCTCTGAACTGCGGAAACTTCGCACCTCAGAAGCCCTTCGCGATGCTGGTGGCTGGTCAGCGGGCCGTCCATCAGTGGTCTCAGATCCGCAGAGTCTTCTGGCAGTCCACTAGGAACGCCTCAATCGCATCGGACAGCTTGCCCGCTTGTTCGGCTACGGTTCCGAACCGGGGAAAGTCGGCGACCGTCACGTTGTCCGCGGCCATGACCAAGGACATGGCCGCGTTCATGACCTGCATGCCGGAGCGCTCCACCTCCTCAGGCCCTTCGAGCCGGACGAGAGGGTACTTGGCCATGAGTAGGCGCCGAAGCCGGTTGAGCTCCTGGACCCACTCTTCCGGGTCTGGGGGCGCACCGTTGAGCCGGTAGCCGTTAGCAGAGTTGGGGTCGGAGGCGACTGCAAGGTCTGCAGCCACGCTGACGAACGCTGCATAAGCCTCTCTCCGCCTGTCCCGCCTCTGCGCGTCCAGTGGCGCGCGCCGCGCCGCACGGGAGGACATTGCTGCTGCACCGAGCGCTGCAGCGGCACCGACCAGGACGCCGACCAGGGTCCATATCTGAGCGTTCATGCCGGGAGTTTAGGCCCCTGGTTGGACGCGATGGGGCTGCCGCTGTCTCAATCCACACCGTGGGCCAGCACGCTGGCGACGTCGGCCGCGAGGCTGTAGCCGGGGCTGTCGTCGAGGAGCTCCTTGCGGGAGTTGTATCGCTGGGTGGTGCGCGAGTCCTTGTGGTCTGCCCACCGCTGCACTTTGTCGGGGCGGGCGTCAGGCTTCGCGAGCGCGTGCGTGATCGCGTCGACCTTGGTGCCGTGCGGCCCGCGCAGCGGCAGGTTGGCGCGCTTGGCGAGGGCCTGGAGGGTCCGCCACACGGCAGGTTCGTCGAGCTGCCCGCCGCTGGCGGTGCAGAACAGCCACCCCGTCTTCCGGCCGTCGAGGTAGCGCTGGAGCGCGTTCCACGCGGCCGGCGGGATCGGCTTCCTCGCCCGGCCACCGCCCTTGACCTTCGCCAGCAGCAGCACGTGATGCCCCTGGTCCTCAGAGAGGTCCTCCACGCGGGCGTTGAGCAGGGAGTCGATGCGCACGCAGCAGGTGTAAAGCACCAGGAGCATCGCGTATGTGCGGCTGCGGTACGCCGCGATGCGATGCCCGTCCCGGGCGGTGACCAGCAGCTTCGCCCATTCCTGCTCGGTGTAGCCGGGCGTCGAGGAGTAGTCCGGGTCGAGGTAGGGGCGCTGGACGGCGTCGAACGGATTCTTCACCCCGTCGTCGCTGATCTTGTCCAGGAAACCGAAGAACGAGGAGGCCGACGACAGGGCGTTCGCTCGCGAGGCGTCCGAGTACGGGGAGCCGGTGCGGGCCATCTCGCCCCGCCGGCCGCCCTTGACCCGCACCCACTGCGGGGTGGTCTCCAGCCAGAGCCGGAAGCCGTCGGCCAGGGTGAACTTGACGGCCATCGGGTGGGTGCCGTGCTCCCGGGCGAACTCGTCGAAGACGCGGAAGCCGCGGGCGTACGACTTCATCGTGTTCACCGACCGCTGGTGTGCGATCCAGGACGCGGCGAGCGTCGGCAACGGATCGCCCTCGCCATACAGCGCGAGCAGATGGTCGTACAGCTTCCGCGCGTGCTCGGGCCACAGGTCCCGCGGATCGCTCCGCAGCGTCGAGAGCGTCGAGCGGGGCGACCGGGCCGCTTCCGAACCGGGCGTGTCGGTCAATTCACCTGTTTGCGGTACATCCTGATCCGGTGTCAGCATCCTGACAGGATAACTGTAATTATCCTGTGGGTTTGTTTCAGGCGCTCGGGCGGCCTCACTTCGACGCCTTGCGGGCGCGCAACTCCACACCCCCCTGATGTGCGGCAATGCAATCGGTCGTTTGTGAGGGTGTCGCTCCGTCGAACCGGTGGCCTTGGTGCCCGCCATGTCGAACTACCGGACGTGGATCGGAGACCTGGTCGATCCCAAGTTGCGTAGCGCTAGACCGCAGTTGAGGCGGTAGTGTCACCACCCTGAGAAATCTCACCCTTCGTGGGTCAGATAGAAGGGCGGGGTGCATGCCAGTCGAGGATCGCGTATGTGTCTGTGGCAAGGAGTTCCGCGGGACCAACATGAAGTGCAGCCGTTGCCTTGCTACGTGGCACACCTGCGGTCAGTGCCACGAGCAGTTCTACGGGCGTGGGCGGGTCTGCAAGAGGTGCCAGTCCAAGGTCAAGGAGTGCGCCAGCGATGGGTGTGAGCGCATCTTCAAGGGCACCAACAAGCTGTGTAAGCCGTGCCGCCAGGAAAAGCGTCAGTGCGTCGAGTGCGACCGGGAAATCGTCAGCGACATGCTTCGGTGCAGCTCATGCCAGGCGGTCGAGCGGTTGTGTGTCGACTGCGACGCGGTGTTCATCGGGAAAGAGCTGCGCTGCCGACCGTGCCGCACCGTCGAACGGGACTGCTTCGGATGCGGGGAGCGCTTCACGGGCGAGACCAACTACTGCCGGGAGTGCCGGAAGTCGGACCGGCATTGCGTCGCCTGCAACGCGAACTTCCAGGGCCACCGGCTGCGCTGCAATCAGTGTCTCGTCGAGGAGCGGGACTGCGACGGGTGCGGCCGGCGTCACCGCACAGCAGGTAACCGCTTGTGCAGCACCTGCCGGGCCCGCGAACGGCAGTGCTCCGAGTGCGGCCGACGCATGCACAGCACGCGCACCCGCTGTCCGGGCTGCGAAGCAACAGACCGCATCTGTGTCGACTGCGAGAGCCCGTTCTGGGGACGGGAGCCGCGTTGCGGACCGTGTAAGTGGAGGAGCACTCCGCCTGAAATCCGCACCAACCGCTCTCGCGCCTACTATCAGGCACGCCGCGCGCGGATCCTCGGGGCCTCGGGGACTGATGGTGTGTCTGAGGAAGAGTACGCGCAGATTCGGGCAGGCGGCGTATGTGTCTATTGCGGCCGGGCCGCCAAGGAGCGAGCCGACGTTGACCACATTCGTCCCCTCACCCGGGGCGGGCGGCACGAGGTATCGAACCTGGTTCTGGCCTGCGTGCACTGCAACCGGAGCAAGAACAACAGCTTGCTGACCTGGTGGCGCCCGGACCGAGTCGCACATGCCTACGAGGTATCCGAAAAGGTTGCCGCCGAATACGCGCGCCAACTGGCCGAGGAGCAAGACAACGACTTGGACAGCGCAAGCTGAGCCGATGTTGCTGCCCGCTGGCGAGGCTGATCCGGCGGGCAGCTCGGAAGCAGAGCAGACCCATCTGTAGTTTTCGTCGGTGACCGCGTCCAGCGGCCGGCGTCGGCGGCTGCGGCGAGGAGGTCGGGCAGGGTGACAAGGGCGGGCCCGGTGGGCGGGAAGAGCGGCAGTTCGGCGGTCTTGACGTAGTCGATCCACTCGATGACCCCGACTTCGCGGTAACAGAGTGCCACGGCCTTCGGGACCAGGCCGAGCCAGCCGAGCTGCCCCCGCAAGAACCACCTCGACCACGGACGGCGACGGCCGGGGATCACCGACTGTCAAAACCTCTGACAGCAACACCGGTTGGACTCCAAGCTGAGCCACCCGCTTCTACGGCTGGCAAGCTCAGCTCACATCTGGCCGCTGGCGAGGCAGTTCGGCTTGGCGTACCGCGCGGGAGGTCAGGGCCATGACCACGCCCAGACTGGCGAAGGCGCCGCAGCCGATGAACACGGGGGCGGCGCCCCAGGCTCCGATGGCAGCGCCGACCAGTGGGTAGCTGAGGGGTGCGAGACCGACCATGGTGAGCATGACGACGGAGGTGACCCGGCCGAGATAGGCGGGGTCCGCCGCAGTCTGTATCAAGGCGTTGTCCAGGCTGCCGAAGACGCCCGCGCTCAGTCCGATGAGCGCGGCCAGCACTACCGCGATCCATAGGGTTGGAGCCAAGGCGATGGTGGCCGCGCCCATGCAGCCCACGAGCAGTGTCCCGGCCAGCATCAGGCCGGCGCGGGGCAGCCAACCGGCGATGGCGAGCAGCGCGGCGCTGGCGGCGGCTCCTGCGCCGAAGCTGCTGACGATCCAGCCGTAGCCGGAAGGGCCCCAGCCGCGTTCGGCGTTGAGGAGGACCATGCCGACGTTGAGGGTGCCGGTGAGACCGAGCTCGCAGACGGCGCCGGCGGCGACGAGCGGGCCGATGAGGCGGTGGCGGCGGATGTAGCGCAGGCCGTCGAGGAGGTCCTTCCATGCGGTGCCGGGTTCCGGCTGCTTTGGCCGTGCTCCCCCAGGGGCCGTATCCGTATCGTCAGCAGGAGCGGCAGGGATAGGGCGAAGAGGAGGCCCGCGACGGTGAACGCGGCCCCAGCGCCTCCGAGTCCCATGGCCAGGCCGCCGATGGGCGGCCCCGCGATTTGACTGAGGCGCATGGACAGGGAGCGCATGCCGGTGACCCGGGCGAGTTGGCCGGTGTTGGTGATCCGCGCCGGGAGGGCGCCGATCGCGGGTACGAACAGCGCGTCCACGGCGCCGAAGACGAGCGCCACCGCGACCAGGATCCACAGGGCTGGTGCGCTCAGCATGATGGCTGCGGCCACCGAGAGGGTGAGGAGGCAGCGCAGCGTGTCGCTGCCCAGAATCACCCGGCGGGGGTCGATTCGGTCGGCCAGCACGCCCCCGCCGAGCATGAGCAGCGCGCGGGGCAGCGCCCCGGCGGCCATGACCAGACCGAATTCGGTAGGACCGGCGACCTTCTGGGCGGACCAGGCGAGGGCGACGAAGTACACGCTGTCGCCGACGAGGGAGGCGGTGTACGCGGTGAGCCACCGCAGCACGTTGCCGTCGCGGTAGGCCGGTGTGGAGGCGCTTTGGGGTAAGGCTGTCTCTGCGGTTGCCATAGCGGGGCTCCGTTACGTTGGGGTACAGCCCGGTCAGGGCCGGAAGGGGAAGCCGTAGAGGTGGGCGGATACGTGCTCGCGGTCCTCGGTGTCGCCGGCCGCCTTGGCCGCCTTCCCGCGCTCCCGCCAGCGCCGGGCCACTGCCTCCAGTTCGTCGCTCATCTCGGCGACTTCGGCCGGAGTGAGGTCGAAGATCCATTCGGAGCTGAACGCGGCATCGGTCCAGGCCTTGCCCCAGGCGGGCGCCTGGTCCAGATACGCGCGGTACTGGGCTGCGCGGGTGTCGAAGATGCCCCGGGTCACCGCCCCGACGGCTGCGGCCCCCTCAGGCGTGTCCGCGAAGTCTGAGTCGCGAAAGCCCCAGCCTTCCTCGGACGCCACCTGCCACCACCGCTCACGGCCGTCGGTTCCTTCTCCGCTCGCCTGTGTCACGAAGCCGTGCTCGGCCAGCTTGCGCAGGTGGTAACTGACCAATGACGGTGTCTGCCCGACATGTTCAGCGAGCTGAGAGGCGGTCGCTGTACCTGCGGCGTAGAGCAGCCGGTAGAGCTGCATCCGCAAGGGGACAGTGAAGGCCTTCAGTCGGGACAGGTCAGTGATCTGCTCGGGCTCATGCTTGGGGCGCATGCCCTCAACATAGATATGAAGCAGAAGTTTCGCAATTTCTACTTCAGAATTATGCGGGGCGACCCGATCCCGCAGTAGGGATCTGGGGCCAGCCGATCCCGGCCGGCTCGGCTGCCGCGAACGCTGACGACGCGTTTAGCGTCGGCGGTCGCCCGGGGCTGACCCCGCGTTAGGTGTCCGGACTCGGCACCGACACCCTCGCCCTCTCTGTGTGCGCGGCCGGGCCGATGACCGTCCAGGCCCGGCTTACTCCTCTTGGCCGTCGTCGTCATCATCGAGGGCGGCCGCGTCCGGGTCACGCAACGGCCGCAGGGTGCCGCCCGCAGGCTGGGAAGCCACGTGCGAGGAGTGGTTCGGCACCCACCCGGTCCAGGTCGTGCACGAGCCGACGCGAAGAAGCGCGCGTTCACCAAGGCCGAGCTGCATGCCTTCTTCGAGCACTGCGACGACGAGGTCGCCCGGATCAGGGCCTTCGGACGCAAGGGCTGGCTGTCGGCGTTCCGCGACGCCACCCTGTTCAAGACCGCCTACGCCTACGGGCTGCGGCGCAACGAGACGCGGATGCTCGACGCCGCCGACTTCGGCCGCAACCCGCACGGCGCCGAGTTCGGCGAGTTCGGCCGCTGCCAGGTCCGGTCAGGCAAGGCCAAGAAGGGCTCACCGCCCAAGCGCCGCGGCGTGCTGACCGTGTTCGGCTGGACCCCCGATGTCCTGGACGAGTGGTTCACCGAGGTCCGCCCGTTGCTGGGCACCGACGGCAACCCGGCGGCCTGGCCATCCGAGCGCGGGATGCGGATCGGCTGCCAGCGCATCAACTCCCGCTTCATCACCTACCGCAAAGCTCTGGGCCTGGACGACGGGCTGGACTACCACTCCTTCCGAAGGTCCTACGTCACCCACCTGATCGAAGACGGCTGGGACCCCCGCTTCGTCCAGGAACAGGTCGGTCACGAGCACGCCAGCACCACGTCCATCTACACCTGCGTCTCCTCGGACTTCCGTACCCGCACCCTGCGCCAGCACCCGGACGCCATCGTCGCCGCCGCCCTCCGGGCTCAGAATGGGAGGCAGGCATGAAGCGCAAGGTCGGGTACGCCTGGCGGTTGCGTGAGGTGATGGCCCAGCACCGCATCTTCACCGCGACCGAGCTGGTGCCGCTGCTGCGTGAGCGTGGCATCGACCTGTCCGCCTCCCAGGTCCACCGCATGGTCTCCGGCACCCCCGAGCGGCTGTCGTTGCAGGTCCTGTCCGCGCTCTGCGACATCCTCTCCTGCACCCCGACCGACCTGGTGGCCACCACCGCCGAGAACGCCGGCGTCCGCAAGACCGCCACTGGCGACCTGCCCACCCCGCCCTCGAACGTCGCGAAGCTCCGGCCCCGCGCGGCCCGCATCCTGCCCGACGCATGAGCCGCCCCTACGCCACCGACGAGCAGTACGAACGCTGGTACATGGCCGAGTGCTGCCGCTGCGGCCAGCGCAGACACAAGGCCGGCACCTGGCCGGACGGCTACGTCTGCCGAACCTGCTCGGACCGCGCGGTGCGAACACGAGGCACCTGCCCCGGATGCGGCCAGGACCGGGCCCTTCCCGGAATCCACCCCGTCGACGGCTCCGCGATCTGCACAACCTGCGCCGGCTTCTCCCAGACTTTCGACTGCTCGCGCTGCGGCTTCGAGGGCAAACTCCTCGGCGGCCGACTCTGCGAACGCTGCACCCTCACCGACCGGCTGACCGCCCTCCTGGACGACGACACAGGCCGCGTTCGCCCCGCGCTGACGCCCCTGCTCACCCTGCTGGTGGCTATGGACAAGCCCAGAAGCGGCCTGGCTTGGCTGGAGATGCGCCGCGGCCAGCCGGGAAACGCCTCGCAGCTACTGCGGCGGCTCGGGCTCGGCGAGATCCCTCTGACCCACGACGCCTTCCACGAACTCCAGCCCTGGCGGGCAGCAGCTCACCTGGAAGAACTCCTGATGGCCAGCGGAGTCCTGCCCGCCGTCGACAAGTACATCTGCTCCTTCCAGCGATGGCTGCCCGGCTACCTGGCAGACATCGCCGATCCCGAGCACGTTAAGACGATCAAGCTCTTCGCGACCTGGCACGTCCTTCCCCACCTACGGCAACGGGCCGATCGGAGTCACATCACGCCGAGCGTCCGCCGCTTCGCAGCCGAGCAGATCAAGCACGCGACCACCTTCCTGCGATGGCTCAGCACCCAGGACAGCACCCTCTCGTCCTGCGGCCAGCTCGACATCGACGCCTGGTTCGCCGAGAACACCGAACACAGCCGAACCGGCCTGAGGGCCTTCCTCAACTGGGCCAGGCAGAGCCGCCGTTGTCCACGCTCCCTGTCCGTCCCCACCATGAAGGTCTCCCGACGCCCCGCGCTGAGCGAGGACGAGCGCCTGGCCGCGCTCGGCCGGTTGCTGACCGACGCAGACACCCCGATGCGCCTCCGTGTTGCCGGCGTCATCGTCCTCCTCTATGCGCAACCCATGACCCGGATCGTCCAGCTCACGGTCGACGACGTGTTCCACGACGGAGAGACCACGCTTCTGCGGCTCGGGGAGCCTGCCTCTCCCGTCCCCGCACCAGCCCTGCTACTGGCATACATCGCGGACCGCGACAACATGAACACCGCAACCAATCAGGCATCCCGCTGGCTCTTCCCTGGCCGCCGAGCCGGACGGCCAGCCCGTCCCGACCACATGTCCTCACTCCTGGGCGAGATCGGCATCCCGGTCGCAGCCGCCCGCGGCGCCGCCATCCGGCAACAACTCCTCGAACTTCCCGCCCCCGTCGTCGCGGACCCCCTCGGCTACCACGACAAGACCACCAGTCGCCTCCTCAGAGAGAGCGGTGGGACCTGGAGCCGATATGCCGCTGGCGATCACAGGCGGTCACCAGCGGGCTGGGCTCCCCGAGGAACCCGCGAAGGTTGAATACGAGAGCCCACCAGTACCGAACAGGTGTCCACCCCTCGGGGACAAGGCCCTATGCCGGAAACAGTCACCCGACCTCTGCGGTGCTTTGGCGGGTCAGGCTCTGCCGTGCTGGTCAGTCGGCGACACTCAGCTTGGCCTTGGCAGACTTGGTCCCCTTGAAGGTGAAGCTGAAGTTGGTCTTCTTGGTTGCCCATCCGTCGTTGATCACGGTCCTGCCCTGGCCGTTGCCCGCTTCGATGTACAGCTTGGCGTGGCGCTGGTCGGGCCGGGTGTCGTTGACCCATCCGTAGACGCGGAGGTTGTCGCCGGTGCAAGCCAGGCGGTACTCGGCCTCGGCTCCGGGGACGTTGATCGTCCTGTGGGTGGGGCAGGTTGCAGCGCTGGCCTCGGGTGCGGCGACCAACAGGAAGCCCGAGGCGGCGAAGATCGCAGATGCGGCTGAGGCAAGGGTGCGACGCATGGGCGGTCCTTTCTTTGCGTGTTTCGGCGGGGGCTCGCGAACCCGCCGGTCGGCAACCTAACCTCGCACCGCACACGTCAGTACGGAACTGCCTAGTAGTGCTTTGTTAGCCGGTCTTGTCACCTTGGGTGTTCGGTAGTTCGCTGGCGGTATGAGGGCTGGGGAGCTTGCGATGGTGCGGGGCCGG